>CAZRYV010000004.1:0-31883 GCA_964604385.1 uncultured Brachyspira sp. | reverse complement strand
GTTGCGTTGCGTTGCGTTGCGTTGCGTTGCGTTGCGTTGCGTTGCGTTGCGTTGCAAGATATAATTTAATTTACAATTTAATATATTAACCATAATGAATAACTATACATTAAAATAATTTTTTTGTCAACTGTTTGTATTTGTATAAACAGTCCAAGTATCGTCTGGCAATTGATAATAAGTATTATTTATAAGCCTTTGAATATTTCTTCTATATAAAGCGGTTTCCACTTCCTTTATATTTGCCATAGTCAGTTTTGGGTCGGATAAAATCAGATATTCTGCTATGGTTCTTCTGTCCGTGTTTTCTCTTTCCATTATCTCTTTTATATATTTTATTCTCTCTTCGCCGTATTGATTTTTTGGATTCGATATTTCAAAAGCGATATACGAAAGATATCCTTTATTATTTTCGCCTATATAAGAATTGGTTTTATATAAATTTATTTCATCTTGATTAAACATACTTCTTATTAAAGCTTCTTTATAATCGGAAGCTATTTCGTCCGAAACATTTGTGCTTACCATAACTAGACTTAAATCTTTTTCGCTCGATAAAGTGGATATTTGATAGGCGCTTTCGTCTATTTGTCTATATCTTCCGAGAACTTGCGCTTCTATTAAAGTTTTTCCGCCCAAAACTCTCATTTCAGGCTCTCTTACAAGTATTAATTTCGAACAACTTATATTTATAATTGTAATAAATATTAAAGCGATTATTATATTTAATTTCATTTTACATTATCTCCTATAAATTAATAAACTAATTATTGCCTTCCAAATACGATATTACATCGGAAAATGGCATCGGCTCTAATCCGAATTTATCTCCTTCGAATGCTATCAACTGTTGTTTTTGTTGACTCGCTTTATCCAAATTTTGGTCTCTGAAATAAAAAGTGGTAAATACCTTATTTGCCGAAATGCTAAATTCAACCGAATTAGGGTCGTATCCAAATTGAACTATATTTTCAACCGTAGAAATTCCGGGGTTAATCGGTCTTATCATCTCAATTAAAAATTTTGAAAATTCGGTGGACATTTTGCTTATTCCCACAAAGAAAGTCGCAGGTTTTATACTGCTTAAAGGATTGATTCCTATTCCCGAAATATCGCCCGTTAGATTAACGAGCAATTTATCATCATTTATTTTGCTTCTGTTTTCAGGCGAGAGTAGATATTTAAAATTAATATCGCTTGCCAAAATACGCATATCATATTTTATCGTGCTTGCTTTGAAACTTCCCAAATCCAAATTAAGCCAAGGAAGATGAATGGCGCCTCTTCTTGGAGCGGTATTATTCGATATAGACTGCAAAAATAAATTATCGTCAAATTTTTCGCCTCCAATATATAAAGAAGATTTTAAATCCTGAATCGTAATTCCATGTCCTTGAACTTTAACCGCCGATGAAAAATCCGTTATTCTTATGCTGTCGTCTATGAAAGGCGCTATTTTTAAATATATTCTAAACTGTTCGAAAAATAAATTCGGAACTTGACTAATTAGCGGAGTATATCTTGCCGCTGTGGAAATGACTTGATTTTGAGTTGGCGTTAAATCAAAGTTATAATCTATATCGGATTTTAAACCTCGCAATACGATTGACATTTTATCGGGAGAATCCATATTGACAAAAAAATCGTCGGCTATTAAATCTCCGTTTGCAATATTGTTTTTTAAATTTCCAATCAAACTTAATAATCCTCCGATTTCCACTCCGAAAGGAAGATATAAATTATCCGTATTTAATCCTATTTCATAATTTAAATTTGCATTTTTTATAATGGGAGTAAAATATCCGTCAAGTCTAACTTTCAAATTATTCGTAGGGCTTTCCAAATTAAATTTTCTTATATTTGCGTATAGATTCTCTCCAAAGTTAACATCCGCATCCGCTTGCATAAAAATATCTTGAAGTTTATATTGTTCTTCGGAAGCGTAAAAAGTGCTGTAATTGGTAAAACTTGCAAAAGTATTTTCCAAAGACAAATTATAACCCAAAACGCTCGTGATTTTAACATCGTCATCGAAAGGCATATTGTCAAGCAGTTCGGAGAATTTTGGAGAAAGCCATCTTTTCATCGAATAAGGCGCTATTCTTAAAGTATGAATATTAACGAATCCTTTTTTCAAACCCATTCCTTCCAAATCCAAATACGATTTGAAATTCAAAAAATTATCCAAATCCAAATTAAGTTCCGACACTTTAACTGTTTGCGAAATTAAATCGGCGTTTGCAAGCAATTTGAGTTTTGCTTTTGCGGTAGACGAAACTTCTCCCGATAGATTATAAGAAAAATTATTTACCAAACCGTTAAGAGAGGCGTCTATATCGGTTATCAAATCTCCAAAAATATTTAAATCCGCATTTAAAGAACCTCTTGCGATTCCTCCGCTTAATTGTGCCAAAGGAACTGATTTAATACTTATATTTAAATCCGTAGGTTCGTCAAATTTTATCTCTCCGTTTGCGATTATATCCGAGTTAATATATTTAGTCGACAGATTATCCAAATAAATAACGGTATCCGATTTTTTTTCGGGCGAGCTTATGGCGGGAGCAATTTTAAGAAGTCCGTTTAACGAAGAGAAAACCCTTAAAGACAAATCTGTTTTATTTATCATATATCTGTTTAATGCAAAAACTCTGTCAATCGTAGTGTTATGATTTACTTTTATATCTTCGCTTGAAATTTTATTTTTATTAAAATTATAATTTATCTTTGTGATGGAATTCAAATTGTTAATGGCTATTAAATTTGACATAGACAAATTTATTTTTTCCAAAGAAAGATTGAGATTATTATCTATATTATTAATCGTTCCCGAGCTTTTTTCTGCGTTTGCGTTAATTAAGCCGCTCATATTCAAACCTAAAGACGGCATAAAAATCGAAGTTAGGCTGTTTACTTTTTTCAAATCTATTTTTGCATATAAAGTGTCCAAATTAATTCCTATATTGTCTCCGAATATTTCCGTTGCAGAAACGATAATTTTCAATATTTCGTCATTTAAAAGTTCAGAGGAGATATTGTCTATATAAACGCTTTGATTTTTTATATCGTATCTTGCAAGCAAATTAAAAGCTGCCTGCATATCTTCTTTTTCAACGCCACTATATTTAAAATCGGGTTTATCTATTTCAAAATCAAATTTTATCAAAATCTCGTCTTTATTATCCGAATTGTTAATATTTAAATTAAACAGCGGATTATCTTTAAATAAAGTATTAATATCGTTATATGTCAAACTCTCGCTTATGAAACTTTTTATATCTATATCTTGCAATATTTCGGGGGCATAGACACTAATCGCTTTCGACAACGGGAATCTTTTTGTATGTATATCCAAATGCAAATTAAAATTACTCAAACTTGCGATAAGTCCGTTATTCGGTTTATTCGTTATATGCGATAAACTGTCGGCTTTGAACGATAAATTATTGATTCTTATATTTTCTATATCGGCTTTTAATTTAAGAAAATCCAATTTTCCGATATTAAAAGGCTCTTTGTTTGTGTCTTTGATTTTTGGTTTTGAAGGGGGCAAATCGGGCAGATTCCAATTTCCGCTTTCGTCCGTAAACATATCGATATATAAATTGTCTATGGAAAATTCTTTTATATTTAGTTTTAATATAAATAATGAAAATAAAGAAAATCTTAACCTCAAATTGTCTATAGAAATATTTTTGTTCTCGTTAAAATTTTTAGAATTATAAAGAACGGCATCTCTTATTTGTATATTTGGAAACAAAATCGAATATTTAAAATCTCCTATTTCCAATTTTCTATCAGTTGTGGAATAAACTATATTTTCTATTAATTTTTTTACTCTGCCGTTATTAAAATATATTCTCGCAACGATTGCCACAAATATTAAAACTGTCAAAATAATTAACGGAATATATCTTTTTTTAAATTTTCTTTTCTTTTTATTATATTCGTTGTTATATTCTACGGCATTATTATTTATTTTTTCATCAGAAGTAGCGTCTGTTTTTATTTCTTTTTTCTTTTTAAAATTAAAAAAATCTTTTAGTTTCATAATTTATATAATATATTCTTTACAAATAAAATGATATAGCATAATTTTAATTTTCATAATAATAATTTTCGTTTTCATTATCATAATCGTAATAATAGTAATAATCCGAGTTATAATCTTCTTCTTTCAATATTATAATATTATTCGTATTATTAAAATTGCTTTCCAAATTTTCTTCAAAAAATTCTTCTTCAAATTCTTCATTATCGTTATAGTAATAATAATAATCGTATTCGTCCGTATTTTCCGTCCAATAATCATAATATCCGTAATTATAATCCATACTCATTTCGTTGGATACGCTTAAATTAAATTCGTAATTCCTTGCCTTTGATATTCCTTTTTTCCATTCTTCTTTCGTTAAATCTCTTTCAAATATTAAATAATATTTTCCTTGAGATAAACTAAATATATTTTCGTCGTCGGTTTGAGGCATTGTAATTATTTTGCCTTGAATGTCGTTTGAAACGATTATATTAATCGCTTGAGAATCTATTAAAAAATATTGCAATTTCACGCTCGATTGAATCGGGATATTAAAAGTAAAATAATCTCTGTCAAAAGAATAATCTACGGCTCCTTTATAGGTTTTATTAAATTCTATAGTTTGGGATTCTGTAGGTTTATTATTGGGTTCGTTTTCTGTATATTTGTCGTAAGGTTTCGCTATTATATTTAACCTGTATGGGATATTTAAAACCGTGTTGCTTGCAGATAATACGAAATAATAAGAAGAGTAGGGGTATAAAATTAATTTGTCAATCGTCTCTCCGTCTCCTACATTATTTATATCTTTAACGGTTATCCAATTTCCTTTATTATCGTATAACCTTATGCTTGCGTCTATCGAAGGCACGCCCGAAAGTTCTATGGATATCGAATAAATATTAAAAGAATTATTTGTAATTTTATAAGCGTCTATTTCCATATTCTTTAAATCTCCCGAAGTTAAAGCGGGATTATAAGTTTGACTATAATATCCTTCTATCGTATAGAGTCTATTTGAATTATTAATTTCAATAATTTGAGCGTCTCCTATTTTATCGTTTGGTTCTCTTTCGTCCGATTCTTTATATTCTCTCTTTTGAAGTATTAAACTATATTCTGTTTCTTCTTCGGATTTAACCGTTATATAATATTTATTTTTTTCTAAACTTGCAGAAGGTTCAAAATATATTCCTTTCATTATTTGTATAAAATTAAAATCGTTGGTTTTGCTTTCGGTTGTTTCGTCAATATTTTCTTCGCTTATAACTTTTATTATTTTTTTTTCGTTGTCGTATAAAGTCATAGCGATTTTAGTTTTTGTAGAATTGGATATATAAAAATCTATAATCTGTCTTTTGCTTTCGGCGTTAAAATAATAATAATCCGTTTTTCCCGCTTCGGTTTTTCCGTTGATTCCGTCTTTGGAAATATATTGCGCTGTTTCAAAATTTTGATTTTCTCCGTTTTTATTTTCCAATTGATATTTAATTTTATTGCATGAAATAAATAATATTAAAGTTAATAGAATTATTAATTTTTTATTCATTTTTATTTTTATATGTATTTTATTTTTTTTAATAGATTTTAATAAATTATATATCATTAAATAATATATGCAATAAATTTTTTATCTTATGCTTAATTATAATTAAATAATTAAAGTCTTGTAATTTTTGCAAATATCAATTATTATAATTTGATTAAACAATTTAATAATTTATAAAATGGCGAGCTAAAATGAAAAAAATATTAACCGAAGTCAAAGAAAGAAAAATATATTTTTTAATTTCAATATTAATATTTATAGCTGATATAGTTTCAAAATATTTTGTTGATAAATTTTTACAGAAAATATACATGAAAAAAATTATAGGCGATATTTTAATTTTTGCCTATACTAGAAATTACGGAGTGGCTTTCGGCTTTTTAAATAATCTGCCTGAAACCGTTAAAAATATTATGCCGTTGCTTTTGAAAATTATAGTCGCAGTCGCTATGATTTTAATATTTTTTATTATGCTTTCTATTAGTCCGAAAAAACAAAAATTCTCAATGATAGGTTTCGCTATGGTTTTGGGAGGCGCTATCGGTAATTTGGTAGATAGAGTTATGAGAGGATATGTCACCGATTTTATAAGTATGGGCTTCAATGAAACTATCCGATTTCCATATCATTATAATATAGCGGACGCTTCAATCACAATAGGAATAGTTGTTATAGCTATAGGCGTGTTTTTATTTAAAGAAGATTTTGAAAAGAAAACCGAAACCAAAGAAACGATTAACGAAGATAAAAATAAAACTTTACAATAATGACGAATAATAATGAAAAAAGTTTTAAAATAGAACAGGATAAAGATTTAAATAAAAGACTCGACATTTTTGTAAGCGAAAAACTTAATATATCTCGTTCGCAAGTAAAAAATTATTTGGATTTAATAATAGTAAACGGACAACCAAAAAAATTATCTTATTTGTTAAAATTAAACGATATTATAAAAATAGAAAATATTAAAGAATATTCTGAAAACGAAGAACCTAAACCCGAAAATATTCCTTTAAATATAATATACGAAGACAAGTATTTATTAGTAATAAATAAGCCCGCATATATGAGCGTTCACTGTTCTTCGTCCGAGACTAGCGGAACTTTGGTAAACGGTTTGCTTTATCATATAAAGGATTTCGATTTTACGGGAAGCAAAAAAAGAGCGGGAATAATTCATAGACTCGATAAAGACACTTCGGGACTTGTAATAGTGGGTAAAAATTCAAATATAGTTTCGAGCATTCAAGAACAGTTTAAAAAAAGAACTGTAAGAAAAATATATCATGCTATTTTGGTTGGTTTGTTGAAAGCGAATTTTTTAGAGATTAATTTGCCGATAGGAAGACATAGTTTATACAGAAAAAAAATGACAGTTAGAGCGG
The DNA here is from genome assembly GCA_964604385.1 of uncultured Brachyspira sp. Classification (GTDB taxonomy): domain Bacteria; phylum Spirochaetota; class Brachyspiria; order Brachyspirales; family Brachyspiraceae; genus Brachyspira. The sequence goes on along the minus strand of CAZRYV010000004.1, from coordinate 24,913 downwards.
ATGGGAAGGAAGCTTTAACGCATATAAAGGTTTTAAGAAGATTCAAAAATCATACTTTAGTGGAAATAAATTTAAAAACAGGGAGAACTCATCAAATAAGAGTTCATTCTTCTTATAAAGGTTTTCCCGTTGCGGGCGACAAAATATATTCGAAAAGTTTTTCAAAATATGATGGTTTAATGCTTGTGGCAAAAGAAATAGAATTTACTCATCCGATTACTAAAGAAATTTTGAAATTTGAAATAGATTATCCTAATTATTTTGCAAATTTTTTATCTTCCGATTGTATATAAAATAGTTTATTTTATTTCTAGATTAGTTCATTTATGGCTACTGTAAGGTGGTTATTTTTTCTAACAAAAAGAATAATGATTTATATTATCTTATTTTCTATAAGAAATTCCTTTGCAACTTCTTTAGGGTCTTTTTGTAATTCGTCAACTTGATAATTTAATTCTATCATAGTCTCTTCGTTAAGCAAATTACCTAATTCTTTAAGAATTTCTGCAATTTTAGGATATTTATTTAAAATGTCGGCTCGTATGAAAGGGACGGCATAATACGGAGGAAAGAAATTTTTATCGTCTTCCAAAGTTATAAGAGAGAATTTTTTTAATAATCCGTCTGTAGAAAACGCCGTTATAACATCGACTTCTTTTGTCTCCAAAGCTATATATCTTGGCGCATCGTCTATAGCCACATAATCTTTGAAATCCAAATAATAAATATTAGTTAATCCTATTATTCCATCCGCTCTATTCATAAACTCTAAAGTTCCGCAAAATCTTAAATCTTTAGCAGCCGCTCTCATATCGCTAATATTTTTAATGCCGTATTTTTCTCGAGTATCTTCCCTTATAGCGAGAACATAAGTGTTATTAAAATTAAAAGGCGCTAAAGTTTCGATATTATATTTACTCTTCATATCTCTTTTAACTATATCGTATACAAAATCGGCATCGTTGGTTGGAGTATAATTAAGCAAGCTTGCAAACATCGTTCCCGTATAATCCACATATAAATCGACATCTCCTTTATCTAAAGCCTGAAAAACTATTTGAGTGCCGCCCAACGCCAATTTTCTATCGACTGTTAAATCCGTTTTAGCTTCTATCAATTCCGAAACCATATTTCCCAAAATAACCTGTTCGGTAAACATTAACGATGAAACTGTTATACTCTCTTTTTTACTTCCTCTTAATTTTATTATTTGAGTTGCGATTATTATTAAAACAATAGCGGCTACAGCGTATATAATAATTTTTTCTTTTTTTCTTTTATCTTCCAATTCCTTTCTTTTTATCATTTCGTTCGCTTGCAAACTAATCGGAGTAACCAACCTTTCAATTATAGAAAATATATAATCTACAAATAAAGCGAGCAAACATGCGGGAATTGCGCCTGCTAATATTTGATAATTATTAATTGTTCTTATTCCTGCAAATACCAAATATCCTAATCCTCCCGCTCCGACATAAGCGGCTATTGTCATTAAACCAACGGAAGTGACGGCGGATACTCTTATTCCAGCCATTATAACGGGGAGTGATAACGGAATTTGTATTTTAAATAATCTTTGAGTTTTAGTTAATCCTATTCCTTTTGCAGCTTCCAATATTTGAGGGCTTATATTAGAAAGTCCGGTATATGTGTTTTTTATTATTGGAAGTAAAGAATATAATATAACCATAAATATTGCAGGAGCCGAACCTATACCAAGTATCGGAATCGATATTCCCAAAAGCGCCATACTCGGTATAGCCTGAATTATATTTGCAAATCCTAAAATCGGTTTATTTAGTTTTTGAACATATTTTATCAATATTCCAAGAGGAACTCCGAGCATTATTGAAAATACTACGGAAAAAGCGGTTAACCTTATATGCTGAAATAAAAGATTAAATATTTCCGCTCTTTGTTCTATTATGTAGATTAGGAATTCCGATATTATATTCAATAGTTAAGCTCCTTAATTTCGTCTTCTCTGATAAATTTTTGATTTAATATCGAGACAAGTTCGTTTTGAGTTATTATTCCTATTATTTTATTTTTTTCGTTTACTACATATAAACTGCCCGCTTTATTTTCTTCCAATATTTTTAATATAGAGGTTATATTTTCATCGTATTTAATTTTAGGTATTTTTCTATATTTTCCTTTATTGGCTATTAAAGTAAAAAATCCCGTTATTCCGTTATTGTTGCTGATATTTGTCATTATGTCTTTTGCCCTTATATATTCGGGATTATCCCAAATTCTGTTTTTTCCTACAAAAGATTCCACATATTCGTTTTAATATTTTTTCGGGTTCGTCAAATTGTATTATCTCGCCGTCTTTCATTAAACATATTTTATTTGAAAGTTTTAAAGCCTCATCCATATCATGCGTGACAAATACTATGGTTTTATTTAATTTCGATTGCAGATTTAAAAGTTCGTTTTGCAAATCCGCTCTCGTTATCGGGTCTAATGCGCTAAAAGGCTCGTCCATCAAAACTATATCCGTATCGTTTGCAAAAGCTCTTGCGACTCCGATTCTTTGCTGTTCGCCTCCGCTTAATTCGTAAGGGTATCTATTTAAATATTCATCAGGATTCAAATCTACCATATTCATAAGTTTAATTGTTCTTTTATATATATCGTCTGCGTTCTTTTTTTCAAGTTTTGGAATAATTTCGATATTGTCTTTAATAGTCATATGAGGAAATAAACCGTTTTGCTGTATAACATATCCCATATTTCTTCTTAAAGTTATAGGGTCTTTATCGTATATATTTTCGCCGTTTATATAGATTTTACCCGAAGTCGGTTTTATTAGCCTGTTAATCATTTTTAATAGAGTGGTTTTACCGCAACCGCTCGGTCCAATTATCGATACAAATTCGCCTTTTTCTACTTCGAAAGAAATTGATTTTAAAACAGTATAATTTTTGTATCTTTTAGTGATATTTTCTATTTTTATCATAGCTTACCCCTAAAAAGAACTTGATTATATATTATAATATTTTTAAATAATTTCAATAGCATTATATTTATAAGAGGCTGTAAAACTACAATGCTTTTTATAATAAAATATAATAAAAAATATAAAATAATAAACTTGACATTTTTTTATTAATATTTTATAATTTGCAAATAATTTATAAAAATTAAAGGTTGAAAGAAATGTTTAACAATATCCTTAAAAGGACTTCCTTCGGTCACAATACAATACAATACAATACAATACAATACAATACAATACAATACAATACAATAAGTAGTATTGCGTCTTTTTTATTTTTTTTATTTTTATTGCAAATTTTATTTCAAAAATTTATCCCCATATTTTATTTTGAAAAGGGGGATTTATGATTTATAGAGATATAAACAATATAGTTTGGCTAATCCCTATAAGAAAAATTAGAAATTCTTTAAGAAATTATATGACTAAACTTATTAAAGATAATGAATTTATAAAATTGCAAAATAATTATATAATTAAAGAATTATATAATAATAAAGATAAACGCGAAAAAGAAAAATTGCTTGAAAAAGAATTAAATATAAATAATTTGTCGGATTTTTGGCAAAAATATAATAAAATCAATGAAAGTTATAATGAAATATGCGTATATGTAGGAATTGGAACGGGATTTTTCTCGGAATTTAATCATATCATTATGGCGATATTATATTGTTTGGTTAATAAAATAAAATTTAAATTATATTTGATAAACGCTCATGGATTTTCTAATGACAAAGGTTGGGAAGAATTTTTTATTCCTTTTTGTAATGAGCTAATATATAATGCCGACACTGAATTTAATAATTTATTTAATTTTCACAAAAATGATATCGAGGTATTGAGCCCGATAATTAAACAAAAATACGGAATAAATTATTTTACGGCGGATATTTTTGATAAAATGCGAGATGGAGATTTTTTTGGTTCTCATTTCTCTATAAAAGAACTTGGAATAGACGGAAACATTTATCATGCATTTGGAATAATAGCTAAAAATATATTTAAATTTAACTCCGAAACAAAAAACGAAATAAATAAACTTATTAAAGATATAAATTTGCCCGAAAAATATGTCAGTTTTCATATAAGAGCCGGTGATAAAATAACGGAATTCGAATTAATAGAACCTGAAAAATATATAAAAAGTCTAAAAAAATACTCCGATATAAAGGATATATTTATTTCTACGGACGATTATTCTATTATTAAAAAATTGCAAAATAAATATGGAAGTAAATATAATATATATACTTTAACAAATAAAAATGAATTTGGATATAATCAAAGCGATTTCGAATCGTTAAATAAAAAAGATAAATATAATCATTTAATAAAATTATTCGCTTCTATTGAAATTTTATTAAATTCGCAATTATGCATTGGAAGTTATACCACAAATCCTTCGATATTTGTCGGAGCGATATTGGGAAAATCAAAATTTATAGAAATAAATTCTCTTAATTTTAGAGTTTAATTTTTTATTATAAAATATTTACTTAAAATATTTTTACAAAATGTTTTCTATAAAATATTCTCTTCCGTTTCTTTATCGAATATATGCATTTTATCCATGTCGAATTCCATATACGCTTTTTCGTCTCTTTTAAAATCGTCATTCGAGCTTATTCTTATTGTAATTTGAACTTCGCCTATATTGGAATATAAATAACTTTCAGAACCTACCATTTCTATTACATCGATTATTGCTTCTATATTTTCTTCGTTATTTTTTTCTTTATGCAATAAAATATTTTCCGGTCTTATTCCTATAATGACTTCTTTTCCGTTATACGAATCGTTTATTTTATAAGCTCTTTTATTTGGAATTTCCAATTTATATTTTCCGAATATCGCATTCCATTTATTTTCCGAGTTTTCCAATTTAGCGTTAATAAAATTCATTTGAGGAGCGCCTATAAATCCTGCTACAAAAAGATTATTAGGATGATTATATAATGTTTTTGCATCGTCAACTTGCATTATATTTCCGTCTTTCATAACAACGATTCTAGTTCCCATAGTCATCGCTTCCACTTGGTCATGCGTAACATATACGAAAGTAGTTTGCAATTGTTTGTGAAGTTTAATAAGTTCCGTTCTCATTTGTATTCTTAATTTAGCATCAAGATTTGAAAGCGGTTCGTCAAGTAAAAATACGGACGGATTTCTAACCATAGCTCTTCCAAGCGCCACTCTCTGTCTTTGTCCTCCCGATAATGCTTTTGGTTTTCTATCGAGAAGATGAGCTATATCCAAAACTTTTGCCGCCCATTCGACTCTTTTTTTAATTTCATCTTTCGGCATTTTTTTAAGTTCGAGTCCGAATGCCATATTTTTATAAACCGACATATGAGGATATAGAGCGTAATTTTGAAAAACCATAGCTATATCTCTGTCTTTCGGCGCAACATCATTAACCACTTTATCGCCAATAGAAAGTTTACCGTCAGTTATCTCCTCAAGCCCGGCAATCATTCTTAAAGTGGTAGATTTACCGCAGCCCGAAGGTCCCACTAAAATCACAAATTCTTTATCCTCAATTTTTAAATTAAAGTCTTTTACGACTTCCACATTATTATCATATACTTTTTTGATATGTTCAAAAGTTATACTTGACATTATTAAATCCTTATTTTTTATTTATATGCTATATAGTATATAAATAAATATATATTTGTCAATATTTATATTCAATATTATATAATTATAATCAATTTATCTTTTAACCATTCTAAAATCTAAATTTTCCGGCGCTTTTTCTTCTGTTCTAACTTTATTTACCAATTCTTTATTAAATTCAATATTTTCTTTTTCCGATTTTAATTTTGCAATATATTCAAAATAAATATCAAGTAGATAATTTTCGCCTTCTCTAATGGTTATTTGTTCAATATTAAATATGTTTTCAAGTTTTTTATATTCTTTTTTCTCTAAATAAGCCATTGCAACAAATCTCGAAGTTTTTTCATTTTTATTATATTTTTCATATAGAGATATTATTTTATCATAATCTTTTATAAAAGATAATAATTCGAAATATTCTACTAAAAAAGCTTCGTCTACAACTATATTTTTATTTTCAAATATAAAAAACGCTTTTTCCATATAAAATATTGCTTTATCGTATTCATTTTTATTTTTATAATATACCGATAGATTTCTATAGGTTAAAGCATAAGGTTTTATATCTAAAGATTTAATCCAGCATTCAAAAGCTTTTTCTTCTAAAAAATTTTCATAATATATTATGCCAAGGTGAATTAAGATTATAGCATTTTTATTTTTTATATTTTCTAATTCGTTTTTAAAATCAAGCGTATATGAATCCGGTAAATACGAATCTTCCATTTCATCCAAATTGCCATATTCCAATAATTTAAGCCAAGTTAAACATTCTTTATTTATAGAACATTTTGGAAAAGTTAAACTTTTAGGAGATTTTTTCAACTTATATTTTTCTCTTCTTATATCTTCTAAAGCTCCCCAACATTTTCCGAAAGATAAAATTTCGCCTTTAATTTCTAAATCTGATTCTTTAGAATATTTATAAAATAAATCATTTAAATGATTTTCGCTTATATTTTCATCTATAATATTTTGAATTTTTTCCCTTGCTTTTGAGTAATCGTCATCATAGATTCCATTGATATCGTTTTGATTAGTTATATTAGTAAAACTAAACATTTGAGTAAATTCTATACTACTATTAGCTTCGATATCAAAACCGTTTACTTGGGTTGGCATAATACCGGCTTGAATCTCGACATAAGCTCCTTCGTTTTCTTTTGATAAAAAACTTTCCCATTTTCTTCCGCCCTCTAAATTTCCCCAACAAAACATTTTTCTATATCTTAATTTATTAGTAGACCTTTCAAAAAAAATATATCCGTCATCATATACGGCGGCTTCCCAAGGACTTAAAGTTTCTTTTTTAGTTTGAAAAAAATATTCGCTAGAGTATGGAAAATTTAACGGATAACTTCCATCTTTTACAAACGGTGTTTTTGGGAGCTTTGCCGCTCCAAATTTTTTTATAGAATTTTCAGTAGAACCGACACTGTCCGGGTATATATAAATAATGTCTTCCGTAGATGAAAAGATTCTTATATTTTTTTCTTCTCTAACGGCTATATTAGTCCACCAATACATAGGTTTTTTATAATTTTCATCGTTGATTATTTTTATATGAGCGTATAAATTTTTAGAATTTTTAGGCAGTCTAAAGTCTATTTGATAATATATTCTTTTAGTTCTTTCAAATTCATATACTCTTAAAAAATCTTCTTTACCATGAACTATAGCAAAAAATAAAGGTTCGCATGTTTGCAAAGAATGTCCAAACTGTGATACATTCCATTCTATACCGCCAGAAAACCATGCGTTTCTTGTAGATAAATTGGCAAGTTGGAAAACGGGATTCTTAAAAAGAAGTTCTTTACCCGTTTCTAAATCTGTAAGCGAATATAGTCTTCCTCCATATTCGCATAAAAATATAGCTTTTAGTTTATCGTTTTTTATTACAACTGTTTTTAATTCTATAGTTTTTCTTTCCCTATCGTATCTGTCTTGCAGTTTATACGGAAGGATACGCATACCTATTTCATAGCCGATATTTTTCATGATTTCTTTATTTAAAGTGCCATCGTTTAATATAGTTTTATCTTTTTCTCTATCTCTAAATATAGGAAGCGGATTTTCACCTTTTAGGATAGAACCTTCTATTGATATAGCAGAAAGATATATTTCCATTACTATCCTTTTATAGCGCCGCCTGTAACATTAGCTATAATTTTTTGAGATAATAATATATACAATATAAAAGTAGGTAGAAATACTATAACTACCGCTGCAAACATTCCCGCCCAATCCCCGGTATATCGCATAGATTGTATCATAGAGAAAAGTCCAACGGCTACAGGACGCATATCTCCTTTATTTGCAAATATTAACGCCATAAAATATTCGTTCCATACGGTTATAAAGTTAAATATACTGACAGTAATTATACCCGGTTGTGCTAAAGGCAGCATTATTATCCAAAAAGTTCTCATAGGACTGCAACCGTCTATAGCGGCAGCTTCTTCGAATGTAAAAGATAGGCTTTTAAAAAATGTTATTAAGAAAAATATTGTAAATGGGACATTTATGCCTATGTATAATATTATTAACACTAATCTTGAATTAGTCATTTTTAACGAAGTGATTATCCCAAATAACGGCATTATTATCATAATGGCTGGAATTCCCAAAGCTGTCACAAATATTTTCTGTATTATGCTATTAAATTTGAATTGAAATCTTGCTAAAATATAAGCCGCTGGCGCCGACACTATTATTATTCCAATGCATGAAGTTATAGTATAAATTAAAGAATTAATAAAATATCTTGCAACATTATGTGTTATTAAAGCTTTAGTATAATTTTCTGGATGCAAACCGTCTTTAAATAAATTATTTTGAAATATATTTGGAGTAGTTGAAAATGAAGCTAATATAATCCAACCTATAACCAAAAATGTAAATAAACACCATATTCCTAATAATAAATATCCGGGAGCAAGAGATATTTGTTTTGATATTTCTCTGCTTTTTCTCATAAAATATTTCCTTAAAATAAAATTCAAAATTCTATTTTTTTATCTTTAAATAATATATTGGTAATTATAAAAGATAAAACGATAATCAAAGTTAATATTACTCCTACGGCGGCTCCGTTGCCTACATTTCTCTCTAAAACAACTGTATTTCCGCCAAAAACTTCTTGATACATATAAACCATTGGGGTAATAGTTCCCGGTTCCGGTATCAAAGGCGAAAACAGTTGCGACCATACAAAAAATCCTATAGCGTTAATAGTCCATAAAACTATATTTGTTCTTATAACATCCGTAAGCAACGGCATAGTTATATAAAAAAATTGCTGAAAAACATTAGCTCCATCTATTGTGGCAGCTTCATAAAAATCCGAAGGTATTCTTTCTATTCCCGCCATAAATATAAGCATAAAATATCCTACCATTCCGAAAGAATAAGCTATAACTAAAGCCATAAATATATTATTTGGCGATGTCCATTGCATAGATGCCAATTTATCCATGCGTAATAAAGAAAATATTGATTTTAAAAGTCCGTATTTAGAGTTATAAATATAATGTATCCACATAGTAGCCATAGCGACCGCCGAAACTACATTAGGAAGATATATAATTGACCTGAAAAACGACTTTAATTTAACTCCCGAAGTAAGTATAACGGCAAAAAGTATAGCAAAGAAAAATATTATAACTCCTCCGATAAGCCATATAAGAAATATATTTTTTAAAGATTGCATAAATAACTGACTATTTAAAAGATTATTATAATTTCCTAAACCGTTAAAAATCCATTCCGACATTTTATCCGAAATAGAACCCATTTTAAAGAAACTCATAATAATAGTTTTTACCGTAGGATAAAAAAATATTAATCCGTATAAGAAAATAGCGGGAAATAGAAATACTATAATCATTGGTAATCTGCTTTTCTTTAACATTTATCCCCCAAAATTTTATTATTAAGCGCATTCTTTAAATAATTATTTGTTTTTATTAAAGAACACGCTTATAAAATTAAATATTAATTATTTTTTTAATTCCGTTACAAATTGTTCCGAAGTTATTTGTCCCGTAATAAGTTTAGTAAAAGCCGAAGCTATAACGGGAGCTTTATCCATATTATATTGCAATCCTGCAGCCCAAGGATAACAAACTCCTAATTTAGAAAAAATGTCTTTTGCATCGGCTAATTGTATCGGCCAATCTGTGGTGTTCGCCATTGGAACTCCATAAGTTTTTTCAGCCAATTCCTTATCCCATCGTCCCGTTGTAAGATGAACTATTAAATTAAATACTTCATCAGGATATTTAGAGTTTTTATTGATTTGAAAAGATTGTCCGCCATAATTTAAATCATAAAGTTTGCCAACTCCTCCGGAAACTGTAGGATATGCAAACTGTCCCCATGGGAAATCCGGTCCAGTTGTAGGCATAATTTCATTAACAAGCCAAGTTCCGTTTAAATACATAGATACTTTGCCATTTGCTATTTCTTGCTGCCCTTGAGGATATTTGTTTCCGGCAACATTTGGAGATAAATATCCTAATTTATAAATTTCTTCCCAATCTTTAGCCGCTTTTAAAACAACAGGGTCGTTCCATAATCCATCCAATACTAAACTTTTTACCCAATCCGAACCTTTATATCTAGCTAATTGATATCCGTATAATATATCGACATAGGCATCATCGACTGTTAAAGGAATAAATCCGGCATTTTTTAATTTACTGCAAGCATCTTTAAATTCTGCCCAAGTTTCTGGAGTTTTTGTTATTCCCGCTTTAGAAAAATGGTCTTTATTATACATTATTAAAAAAGTAAAAGGTTGATATGGTATTGCATATATTTTTCCATCTTCAGAGTAAGTTTTGGATAATTCTAAAAGAGATTTCATAATTACATCTTGATAAGGTTGCCCATCCGTATTGTCGAATGAATTTGTGACATAATCGTCTAAAGCTAACGCATATTTTCCCCAATTTCTTATTGTTCTTTCCAAATCTTCGTCCCATAAATCTATTTCTTGATTATTGTCTAATGCGGGTTGCAAAGTTTTTCTTATTTCTCTTCCGTTCCAATTTACTTCCACAACAACATCGTTATATTTTTTCATGTAATCTTGTATCGCCTCTTTTATAACTTGTCCTTGAGGTTCTACTTCATTCCACATAGACCAATAAACTATTTTTTTCTTATTTGAATTATCTGTATCAGAACAAGCAAATAAGAAAAAAGCTCCTAATAAACATAAAACTAATAAAATAATTTTTTTCATTTTTTTCTCCTGTTGTTAATTATTATTAATTGCATATAGTATAGTAAAAATAAAATTAAATGTCAAATATTTTATAAATGTTTAAAATATTTTAAATTTGACAACGAATAAATATTATTATACTATTATATTTATATTACAAATGCTTGGAGATTTTATTATGATAAAAAAAGGTATAAATATTTGGTCGTTTCCTGCGGGAACTTCTTTTAAAGATATGTTTACTATCGCTAAAGATGCGGGGTTTGAGGGTATAGAATTGAGTCTTTCTGAAGACGGACCTTTAGGACCTAAAAGTTCAGAAAAGGACATTTTAGCAATAAAAAAGATGGCTAATGATATAGGGCTTGAAATACCAAGTTTTGCATCGGATTTGGCATGGGGAAATCCTTTGACTTCATCCAATAAAAAGATTAGAGAAAACGGATTAAATTATCTTAAAAGACAAATAGAAGTCGCTTCTATTCTTGGAGCCGATACTGTTCTTTTAGTTCCGGGATATGTCGGTGTAGATTTTGTTCCGGATAGCGAAATAGTTTATTATGAAGACGCTTATAAAAGGGCTAAAGAATATATTTCTAAAGCGGTCGATACAGCCGAAAAATATAAAGTTTCTATAGGGATAGAAAATGTTTGGAATAAATTTTTAATATCCGCTATGGAAATGCGTGATTTTATAGACGAGTTTAAAAGCGATTATATAGGTTCGTATTTAGATTTGGGAAATGTTATTTATATGGGATATTCGGAACAATGGATAAGAGTTTTGGGGAAGAGAATAAAAAAAATACATTTTAAGGATTTTAGAAGAGAAGTTGGAACTTTAGCGGGCTTTGTAGATTTGCTTGCAGGAGATGTGAATTATCCGGCAGTTTTAGAAGCGTTAAACGAAATAGGATATAACGATTATTGCACGGGAGAAATGATACCGGGATATAAATATTACCCGTATCAATTAATATACAATACATCATCTTCAATGGATGCCATATTAAATCGTAAAAAGTTTCCTTGTTAAGAATTAATTTTATATTGATTCTTAATTATTAGATTTATTATTGAATTTCATTAAGGAGTTTTTATGGTAGCTATTATAGGTGGAGGATTCGTAAGCAATATACATGCTCAATGTTATAAAAATCTTGGCGTAAAAATAGAAGCTATTGCCGATATTAGCGAAGATGCGAGGCGTGATTTTGCAGTTAAATATAATTGTAAAACCTATCAATCCGCAGAGGAAATGCTTAAAGATGTTTCCGATAACATAGATTTAGTGGATATATGCGCTCCTACATTTTTACATGAAGAATTGATATTGCTCGCTTTACAATATAATAAACATATTATATGCGAAAAGCCTATTTCTATTCGTTTGGATTTTGTGGATAAAATAATTAATAAATTAAAAGACGGCAATCGCTATTTAATGGTGGCGCAAGTGCTTCGTTTTTGGACAGAATATTTAAGGATAAAGGAATGGATTGAAGAAGGTATATTTGGAGATATAAAACTCGTATCTGCAACTAGGCTTGCTCAACATCCTAAAAGCGAATGGTTTTACAATCCGAAGAAAAGCGGAGGCGGAATATTTGAACTTCACATACATGACATAGATTTTTTATGCTATTTATTTGGCAATGTAAAAGAAGTATATGCTATAGGTTCTAAAGATGAAAATGATTCTTGGGATTTTATAAATAGTTCTATTAAATTTGAAAACGGAGTGTCTGCGGTGGCTCAGGGAGTGTTTGGAATAACCGATAATTATCCTTTTACCGCTAATATAAAAGTTATAGGGGATAAGGCTACTGCTGAATATTCTTTATCTGCGGGAGTAAATTTAGGAGCGGGTAGCAAACAATCAAATTCTTTAATCCTATACAGAAAAGGTAGAGAACCTATTATTGAGAGTATAAAAACTAAAGACGCTTACGAATTGGAATTGGAATATTTTATAGATTGCGTTAAAAATAATAAGCAACCCAAAATAGTGGATTTAGACTCTATAAGAAAAACAATAGAAACTACAACTTGTTTAGTTAAATCGCTTGAGTCTGGGGAAGTTATAAAATTAAAATAAGGAGAAAAATATATGGTTAAAGTTGCTATTATAGGCGGAGGTTTTATGGGAACTACCCATGCAAAGGGGTATAATAATATTGGTGTTAAAATAGAGGCTATAGCGGATATAGATAAAAAAGCCAAAGAAGATTTTATAAAAACTTATAATTGCAAAGGATTCGATTCTGCAGAAGAAATGCTTAAAGAAATATATAACGATATAGATTTTGTAGATGTTTGTATACCGACATATCAGCATGAGGAAATGGTATTATTGGCGACAAAATATAATAAACATGTATTAAGCGAAAAACCTTTTGCTTTAACTTTAGAAGCAATAGATAATATGTTAAAATCTACGGAAAAAGCTAAAAGCATATTTATGATAGGGCAAGTTTTGCATTTTTGGCCCGAATACGCCAAGATAAAAGAATGGGTAGAAGATGGAATTTTTGGAGAAATAAAATTAGCTACTGCCGTTAGATTAGGACAGCATCCTATAAGCGAATGGTATGGAGACCCTAAAAAAAGCGGAGGCGGCATATTTGATTTACATGTCCATGATATAGATTTTTTATGTTATCTTTTTGGAGATGTTAACGAAGTATATGCTACGGGTAAAAAATCAAGAAACGATTCTTGGAATTTTGTCGACAGCGTATTGAGATTTAAAAACGGAGTCAATGCTACGGCTCAGGCGGCTTTTGGTATAACCGATAATTATCCTTTTTCTATGAATTTAAGAATAGTCGGTGAAAAAGCTACGGCGGAATTTTCTTTTTCTGCAGGATTTAATCTTGAAGATATATCTTCCGCTAAAAATTCTTTAATACTTTATAGAAATGGTAAGGAGCCGTATCGGGAACCTCCAAGCGTAAGAGACCCTTATGAAATAGAAGTTGAATATTTTTCAAAATGTGTAGAAGAAAATAAGCAGCCGGAAATAGTTAAACCTAAAGAAGTAAAAAAATCTATATCCGTTATATTAGGTTTGATAAAGTCTTTAGAAACGGGCAGAGTTGTAAAAATATAAAATTAAAAATGATTGACAATTTTTTATTATATACTATACTTAATGCAAACATAGAGGAACTTACAATATGATTTTAATAAATTTGAATAGTTCAGTTCTAATTTTGCATTTTTCTATTTGTTATATTTACCGTTTACTAAATCATTATATATTTAATTTCAACGCTAATTTGCGTTTATATTTTCAAACGCTTATTATAAAAAATTATTTTGAGGAGTTAAGTTATGCGAAAGTTTAATTTAATTATTTTATTTGTTGCAGTTTTGATACTGTCATGTGGCAATAAGACGGATTCGGATAAGAATGAACTTATAATATATTGTTCGCATCCTTTGGATTTAATGAATACAATTTTGGACGATTTTAAATTAAAAAATCCCGAAATAAAAGTCGATGTGGTAACCGCCGGAACGGGAGAGCTACTAAAAAGGATAGAAGCCGAAAGAGTTAATCCTTTAGGAGATATACTTTGGGGAGGAACTCTAAATAGTGTTAAATCAAAAAGTGATTTATTTGAAAATTATGTTTCTACTAATGAAATTAATATTTATGAAGAATTTAGAAATGAAGAAGGAAATTTTACAAGATTTTCGCTTATTCCAAGTGTTATTATGATTAATACTAATTTAGCCAAAAATATAAAAATAGAAGGCTATGAAGATTTATTAAATCCCGCATTAAAAGGGAAAATAGCCACTGCCGACCCTTCTGCATCATCTTCCGCTTTTGAGCATTTGGTTAATATGCTTTATGCTATGGGAAAAGGAGACCCCGAAAAAGGTTGGGATTATGTTCAAAGATTATGTAAAAATTTAGACGGTAAATTATTAAGCGGTTCTTCTGCAGTTTATAAAGGCGTAGCAGACGGAGAATATACAGTGGGATTAACTTACGAGGAAGGTGGAATTAATTATGTTGTTTCCGGTTCGCCTGTGAAAGTTATATATATGAAAGAGGGCGTAATATCAAAACCAGAAGGAGTTTATATTATTAAAGGCGCTAAAAATTTAGAAAACGCTAAAAAATTCATAGACTATTGCATTAGTTTAGACGCCCAAAATATTCTAATCAATAAAGTAAATAGAAGAGCCATTAGAAAAGATGCTGATTTATCCGAAGTGGTAATACCTATGACTGAAATTTATTCGATTACCGATAATCCTGTTGTTGTTGAAGCTAATCGTCAAAAATGGCTTGATAAATTTAAAGATATTTTTACAAGTATTTAAAATATTTGCATAAAATTATTTAATATAAAAATAAAAAAATTAAATGGAGATTATAAAAAATGAAAAAAATAATTATCAGTATTTTATTTGCATTAGGTTTATGCTTCGGTTGTTCCACTCAAGAATCGGATTCGGGAAATTCACTCGTAATTTATTGTCCGCATCCGTTAGAATTTATTAACCCATTAGTAGATGACTTTAAGGCAAAAAATCCCGGCATAAATGTCGATGTAATAGCCGCCGGAACGGGAGAGCTTTTAAAAAGAGTAGAATCCGAAAAAGACAATCCTTTGGGAGATATACTTTGGGGTGGAAGTTTAAATACAATAAGATTAAAGATGGATTTATTTGAAAATTATACTTCTACAAACGAAGAAAATGTTTCCGAATTCTATAAAAATACGGAAGGACCTATAACTAGATTTACGACTATTCCAAGCGTTATTATGGTTAATACTAATTTAGCCAAAAATATAAAAATAGAGGGCTATGAAGATTTATTAAATCCCGCATTAAAAGGAAAAATAGCTTTTGCAGACCCTTCGGCTTCTTCCTCATCTTTCGAGCATTTGGTTAATATGCTTTATGCTATGGGAAAAGGAAATCCCGAAAAAGGTTGGGATTATGTTCAAAGATTATGTAAAAATTTAGACGGCAAATTATTAAGCGGTTCTTCTGCAGTTTATAAAGGTGTCGCCGATGGGGAATATACCGTAGGGCTAACTTTTGAAGAAGGAGGAGCAAATTATGTAGTCGCCGGTTCGCCTGTGAAATTAGTTTATATGAAAGAGGGCGTGGTTTT
The DNA here is from genome assembly GCA_964604385.1 of uncultured Brachyspira sp. Taxonomy (GTDB): domain Bacteria; phylum Spirochaetota; class Brachyspiria; order Brachyspirales; family Brachyspiraceae; genus Brachyspira. Next base: position 8,911 of record CAZRYV010000004.1, on the reverse strand, counting down.
CAAACCGGACGGAATATATATTATTAAAGGCGCTAAAAATTTAGAAAACGCTAAAAAATTTGTAGATTACGCTACAAGTTATGATGCACAAAAAACTATAAATGAAAAATTAAATCGAAGGTCTGTTAGAAACGATTTGCCTCCTTCGGATATACTTCTTTCTATAGATAGTATAAATGTTATCAAAGATGATGACGCTACAGTCGAAGCTAGTAAACAAAAATGGTTAAATGGATTTAAAGATATATTTACGGGAAATTAATTTAAAATTTAAATAAAGTTTAAGAGGTAAAAATGAGCGTATCAATATCTATACAAAATGTGGTTAAACGATATGATAAATTAACCATAATACCAAATCTATCGCTTGATATAAAAAACGGGGAATTTTTTACTTTACTTGGACCTTCCGGATGTGGTAAAACGACTCTGTTGCGTATGATAGCAGGATTTAATTCTATAGAAGACGGGAAAATAAAATTTGACGATGATATTATAAATGAAATACCGGCGCATAAAAGAAATATAGGAATGGTATTTCAGAATTACGCCATTTTTCCTCATATGACTGTCCGTGAGAATGTGGAATATGGATTAAAATTGAGGAAAGAAAATAAAGATTCTATGAAGAAAAAAGTTGACGAAATGCTTGAAGTCGTAAAGATAGATGAATATCAAAATAGGCTGCCCGAAAGATTATCAGGCGGACAACAGCAGAGAGTCGCTTTGGCAAGAGCCATAGTTATAACCCCAAATGTTCTTCTAATGGACGAGCCTCTTTCAAATTTAGACGCTAAATTAAGAATAGAAATGAGAAGCGCCATAAAAGATATACAGAAACATGTAGGAATTACAACCGTATATGTAACTCATGACCAAGAAGAAGCTTTAGCCGTATCGGATAGAATAGCAGTAATGAAAAATGGGGTAATACAGCAAGTTGGAAATCCCGTTTCTATATATTCTCGTCCTTCAAATGTATTCGTAGCTACTTTTATAGGGCATTCAAATTTATTTTATGCAAAAATATATAAAACTTCAAGCGGATGCGGTTTAATATTCAGATGCGGATATAGATTGGAAATGAATAATTTGGCGGATGTTGAAGATGGCAAAGAAGTTATAGCCGCTATAAGACCGGAAGAATTTAGTTTAGCAAAAAGCGGCGAAGAGAGTATGAAAGCGAAAGTAATCTCAAAAACTTTTTTAGGAAAATATATAAATTATTCTTTGCAGTTTAACGATAATGAAATTATTCCCGAACAGCCAAGTATAGAGTATTCACAAGATTCGTCGTCGTTAGATAAGATATACGAAATAAACGAAACTATAAATTTAAAACCTAATTCTAATAAAATAAATGTATTTACTCTTAATATGGAAAAAAGTCTTATAAAAGGAGTAAAAGAATATGAATAAACGATTTAGAATAGATTTTTGGACTTCTATTACCATTATAATAGCTTTAATATTCGCTTTATTTTTAGTCTATCCTTTATTTTCTTTATTTATAAGCAGTTTTAAAAATCCGGAAACTGGAGCTTGGACTTTAGATAATTTTTTCAAATTTTTTAGCAGAAAATATTATTATCAAGCGCTTGGAAATAGCTTTTTAGTAACTATATGCGTAACGGTATTGGCAATATTGCTGGGAACTCCTATGGCATATTTTATGAATGTATATAAAATTAAAGGGAAAACTTTTTTACAAATTCTTATTATTATATCTATGATGTCTCCGGCATTTATAGGAGCATATTCATGGATACTTTTGCTCGGAAGAAGCGGAGTAATAACGAAATTTTTTGCAAATTTTGGCATAACGACTCCGACTATATACGGTTTCGGAGGAATACTTTTAGTTTTTACTCTTAAATTATACCCTTTTATTTTCATGTATGTTTCTGGAGCACTGAGTAAAATAGATGTTTCTCTTATGGAAGCTGCCGAAAGTTTGGGTTGTTCTCCTTTTAAAAAAGTGGCGACTATAGCCGTTCCTTTAATAACTCCAACTATATTGGCTGGAGCGTTATTGGTATTTATGAATGCATTGGCAGATTTTGGAACTCCTATGCTTATAGGAGAAGGATTTAGAACCATGCCTACAATGATATATTCGGAATTTGTAAGCGAAGTGGGAGGAAATGCAAACTTTTCGGCATCTATGGCAAGTATAATGGTGTTCATAACCGCTATGATGTTTATTACTCAAAAATATTTCGTTAATAAAAAATCTTTTACTATGAGTTCTATGAATCCGATAAAACCTAAAGAAATAAAAGGAATAATTTCGATATTCGTTCATATATTTTTATACTTAATAGTATTCTTATCGATTATACCGCAAATTACCGTTATATATACTTCTTTCTTAAATACAAACAGAGCGGTATTTGTAAAAGGATTTTCTTTTGACAGTTATATTACTATATTTTCGTCTCTTGGAACTTCGATAAAAAACACATATCTTTACGGACTCATAACCATATTTATAATAGTTATAGCGGGAATGTTTATAGCGTATATATCAATCAGAAGAAGAAATATACTTACAAATATAATAGATACTATTACTATGTTTCCTTATATAATACCGGGTTCAGTTTTGGGTATAACCTTACTTTTGGCTTTTAATAAACCGCCGATTATATTAAGCGGAACGGCTACCATAATAATCGTTTCTTTGGTTATTAGAAGAATGCCTTACACTTTAAGGTCGAGTTCTGCTATACTTTATCAAATAAGTTCGAGTATGGAAGAGGCTTCTATAAGTTTGGGAGCTTCTCAGGTTAAAACTTTCTTTAAGATAACCGCAATGATGATGCTTCCCGGAGTTATGTCAGGGGCTATTTTAAGCTGGATAACGGTAATCAACGAATTAAGTTCTTCTGTAATATTATATACGGGAAAATCGAGGACTATGGCTGTTTCCATTTATCAGGAAGTTATAAGGGCAAGTTATGGAACGGCGGCGGCGTTATCCACTATACTTACAATATCCACTATCGTATCTCTTATAATATTTTTCAAATTAACGGGGAAAAAAGAAGTAAGTTTATAATTTTATTTAATCAAAAATGTATATTATTTTTTGCTTTAATAATAATTTTCTACTTTATTATATTTAATTTTTATGTTATTATTTAGTTTTAATAAAGCGTTTATAAAAAATTATGAACTGTATTATACATTTATTTTTTTAATTTTATTTTTAATTTAAGGAGATTATTTACTAATGAGCGCGATGGACATTGTATTTAAATTAATATTCGGTTCAAAATCTCAAAATGACGAGAAAACATTGAAACCTATAGCCGAAAAAACTTTATCGTTTGAAGATAATATAAAAAAATTAAGCAACAAAGAGCTTGCTAATAAAACTAAAGAATTCAGAGAAAGAGTTGAAAAATATATCGGATGTAAAACCGAAGAGCTTGATTTAACCGTAGAGGAAAATAATAAAAAATTGCAAACCGTATTGGATGAAATTTTGCCCGAAGCCTTTGCGGTAGTCAGAGAGGCGAGTATAAGAACTACGGGAATGAGGCATTTCGATGTTCAGATTATGGGCGGAGTAGTTTTGCATCAGGGAAGAATAGCGGAAATGAAAACGGGAGAGGGAAAAACTCTTGTGGCGACATTGGCTGTATATTTAAATGCTTTAACGGGACTCGGAGTTCATGTAGTAACAGTAAATAATTATCTTGCAAAAAGAGACGCCGAATGGATGATGCCGATATATTCTATGCTTGGAATATCTGTTGGAATATTGGACGATACAAAACCGCATTCGCCCGAGAGAAGAGAGGTTTATGCAAAAGATGTGGTTTATGGGACAAATAATGAATTTGGTTTCGATTATTTAAGAGACAATATGGTAATAAGAAAAGAAGATAAAGTTCAGAGGAAATTTTATCATGCTATAGTAGACGAAGTTGACAGCATATTGATAGACGAAGCTAGAACTCCTCTTATAATATCCGGTCCTGCAGAAAAAAATATTAAAATGTATTACGAGATAGACAGAATCATACCACTGTTAAAGCAGGCTGAAACGGACGAGAGAATGCGAGAGGTTGCGGGGACGGGAGATTATATATTGGACGAAAAAGACAAAAATGTTTATCTCACGGAAGAGGGAGTTCATAAAGTCGAAAAACTTTTGAATATAGAAAATCTATACGGAGCGCAAAGTAGCACAATCGTTCATCATGTTAATCAGGCTTTGAAGGCACATAAAGTTTTTAAGAAGGATGTTGATTATATGGTAACGGACGGAGAGGTTTTAATAGTGGACGAATTCACAGGACGCGTTTTGGAAGGAAGACGATACAGCGATGGACTTCATCAAGCGATAGAAGCGAAAGAAAAAGTTTCAATACAAAACGAATCTCAAACTTACGCTACGATAACTTTTCAAAATTATTTTAGAATGTATCCGAAATTGTCCGGCATGACGGGAACTGCGGAAACGGAAGCGGAAGAATTTTATAAAATATATAAATTGGATGTTGCCGTAATTCCGACTAATAAACCTGTGGCGAGAGAAGATTTATCGGATAAAATATATAGAACCAAAAAAGCTAAATTCGAATCTTTGGCAAAATATATAAAAACTCTTCAGGATGAAGGAAAACCCGTTCTTGTTGGAACCGTATCCGTAGAGATGAACGAAGAATTATCCAAAATATTTAAAAGATATAAAATAAGACATGAAGTGCTAAACGCTAAAAATCATTCTAGAGAAGCGTCTATAATCGCTCAAGCGGGAGAACCCGGAGCCGTAACTTTGGCTACCAATATGGCGGGAAGAGGAACAGATATAGTTTTGGGAGGAAATCCTGTAGCTAAAGGAGTTAATGAAATAGAGCAGATTCTAGTTTTGATGAGAGATAGGGCATTTAAGGAGAGAGACCCGTATAAAAAAGAAGAGCTAACAAAAAAAATAAAATCTATAGACCTTTATAAAGAGGCTTTCGTTAGATTGGTAATATCGGGAAAAACGGAGGAAGCGAAAGAAATTGCCGAAAAGAATAATATTTTGGAAATGATTGAAAAAATAGATAAAATAATTCAAATCAATGAAAAATCCAAAATCGATAAAGAAAAAGTATTGTCCGTAGGAGGACTTCATGTAGTAGGAAGCGAAAGGCATGAAGCTAGACGAATAGACAATCAATTGAGAGGAAGAAGCGGAAGACAAGGCGACCCCGGTTTAAGCGTATTTTATTTGTCGCTCGAAGATGATTTGATGAGGCTTTTCGGTGGCGAGAGAGTTTCAAGTATGATGCTTGCGATGGGTATGGGCGAAGAGGAGGAACTTGGACATAAATGGCTTAATAAATCTATAGAAAACGCTCAAAGAAAAGTCGAGGGTAGAAATTTCGATATAAGAAAACATTTGCTCGAATATGACGATGTTATGAATCAGCAGAGAATGGCGATTTATTCGGAGAGAGATTATATACTTTATTCGGAAAATATATCTAAAAGAGTAGAGGAGATAATATCGGATGTCGCTCAATCTACGATAAAAAATATAGGAGAGAATAAGCATATAAATCCCGTTGAAATAATAAAATGGTTTAATAGTTATTCTATAGGCATAGACGAAGAGTCGGTTAATAAAGCGATAGAGGGCGGAATCGATAATGCCACAAAAAATATAACGAATTTACTTATAGAAACTTACAGAAAAAAAGCTGTTATGGTTGATGAAAAAGTATTTAGAGAAGTTGAAAAAAATATATTTCTTTCGGTAATAGACAACAGATGGAAAGACCATTTATTTTCTATGGATAGTTTAAGAGAAGGAATCGGTTTGAGAGGATATGCGGAAAAAAATCCACTTACGGAATACAAATTGGAAGGTTATAAATTGTTTGTCGCAACTATGAATACAATATATAACGAGCTTGTCAATTTGATAATGAGAGTTAGAATCGTTCCTAATTCTTTTAATATCGGCGAAAGGGAGAGCGCTTTTGACGGCGGAGTAGAAGAAAAAGGAAATATAAGCGCTATGGATAATAATATGCAAGGAAAACCAAAAATGGGACATGCTCAAGTTAAAATGACAAATAAAATAGGAAGAAACGACCCTTGTCCTTGCGGAAGCGGTAAAAAATATAAATACTGTCATGGAAAAGATATTGGAGATAATGCGAACAATAATTCAGGGGCGGCTTAAATTTAAATAATTTGTAAAAACAAAGGGCATATATTTTTTATATACGCCCTTTATTTTTGCTTTTTGTTTTTTATTTGTTTTTGTTATTTTTATTTTGAGACGAATGTTATTCTTTTGTTTAAGAATTTTTTATTTTCTATTTCATCTACAAAAGCGATTGCATAATCGGCATAACTTATTACGCTTTCTCCTTTAGAGTTAAAGCATAATTCGTCATTTTCTCCTATGTTATATTCTCCCGTTTTCTTTCCGTCCGCTTGAAAATCGGCTGAAGGCGAAACATAAGTCCATAAAACATTTTTTTTGCCTTTTAATATCTCAAACGCTTTATTGGAATTTGTAGCCAAATTTATCCAACCTTTAGGAAAATCAGGACTCTCGATTAACATCATAGTATGTTCTTTATTGACGAATAAACTTGCAGCTCCTCCGACAACCATTAATCTGATATTAGTATCCGATAATATATCGCATAAATGGTTCATTACTTCTGCATGTTTAGGGAGTTCTTTTTCTTCCCATATTCCGAAAGCGCTTACAACCGTATCGAAATCTTTTAAATCGTCTTTATTTAAATCGAATAAGTCTTTTTCTATAACTTTAACTTCCGAATTTGAAAGTTTGGATTTGTTTCTGACTATCGCCGTTACATCCAAATTTCTTTTTAAAGCTTCTTCCATTATTAGTTTTCCCGCTTTGCCCGTAGCTCCTATTATCGCTATCTTCATTTTTTATCTCCTTGTTTTTATTAATTTTTTTTCTTTTCTTTATTTTTAATTAATTATTTAATTATTAATCAATTATAATAAAATATATTTCAAATATAAATACTTTGAAAATATATTGTAATAGCTATTATTACAATATATTATATATTATTTTAATTGTAATGTCAATACTTACAATTAATTTTTTATTTATATTTTTTCAATTTTTTATTGGAATTTATAAAAATTATTGTATAATTTGTATAATAATTGAGATTTTGGAACAGTTTAATGAAAATAAGTTCGAGGTTTACCATAGCCATTCATACTCTTTTATGCATATTGTTATTTGAAGATAAAAAAATAACATCTAATTTTTTAGCGGGAAGCATAAATGTTAATCCCGTTATAATAAGAAATATTTTAATTCAATTGCAAAAAGCGAATATTATAACCGTAAAAAGAGGGACAGGCGGAATATCGATAAATAAAAAAGCGAAAGATATAACTTTACTTGACATATTCGAAGCGGTTGAAAGTTTGGACGGAAAATTATTTTCGTTTCATAAAAAACCAAATCCAAAATGTTTAGTTGGAAAAAATATAACAAAAATATTAGAGCCGAAATTGGATAATATTCAAAAAGTTATGGAAAACGAATTAAAAAAAATCGCTTTAAAAGATATTTTCGATAGTTTAAAAAACAATATGGAATAAATTATTATTTTTAATTTCTAAATTTTTAACTTCTAAATTTTTAATTTCAAAAATTTAAATTTCTTAAAATTAAAAAAGCCCAATGCGTTAAACATCAGGCTTTAATCGGTATCAATTTATTTTGAAAACTTAAATTATTTACTTTACCGACAAATATTTGTCTATGCCGTAAGCCGCTCTTTTGCCGTCTCCTATCGCCAAAATAACGGTAGCGGCTCCTCTTGCGGCGTCTCCTCCGGCAAATACTCCTTTCATTGAAGTCTCTCCCGTTTCTTCGTCTATAATATAAGTTCCTTTTTTAGTTATTTTAAGTTCGGGAACTTTTCTTGCAATCAAAGGGTTTGGAGTGGTTCCTATCGCTATAATAACGGCGTCCACTTCAATATCTTCGATTTTTCCTTCAACGGCTACAGGTTTTCTTCTTCCGTCTTCGTCAGGTTCTCCCAATTCCATAACTTGAGTTCTTATAGATTTTACATTGTCGTTTTCATCGCCTATAATTTCCAAAGGGGCTCTTAAGAATCTAAATTCAACTCCTTCTTCCATAGCATGATGAATCTCTTCGAGTCTTGCGGGAAGTTCTTTTTCGGTTCTTCTATAAACTATATAAACTTTTTCTGCGCCGAGTCTCACTGCGGTTCTGCATGCATCCATAGCGACATTACCGCCTCCAAGCACAGCAACTTTTTTATGTCTTATAACGGGCGTGTCAACTTCGGGGAATTTATAAGCGCCCATTAAATTGACTCTAGTTAAATATTCATTGGCTGAATAAACTCCGCATAGATGCTCGCCGGGAACATTTAAGAAAACAGGAAGTCCCGCTCCCGTTCCTAAAAATACGGCGTCATATTCTTTTCTCAATTCTCCAACATCCAACGATATGCCTGCGACGTCGTTTATTTTAAATTTTACTCCGTCTCTTTTAAGATTGTCGACTTCATGAGCGACTAATTCTTTAGGCAAACGGAATTCGGGAATACCATACATTAAAACTCCGCCTATAGTATGCAGAGCTTCCAATACGGTGACATCATAACCCAATTTAATTAAATCGCCTGCGCATGCCAAACCTGCGGGACCCGCTCCGATAACGCATACTTTTTTACCGTTCTTTTCTACTTTCAAATCTTCATGTTCCGAATGTTTTCTTTCATAATCTGCGACAAACATTTCCAATTTACCGATGGCAACGGGTTCGAATCTTTTTCCCACTACGCATCTCTCTTCGCATTGAGTTTCTTGAGGACATACTCTTCCGCTTGCGGCGGGCAAAGCGTTAGTTTCCTTAATTTTT
>CAZRYV010000003.1:27944-32270 GCA_964604385.1 uncultured Brachyspira sp. | reverse complement strand
TACAATACAATACAATACAATACAATACAATACAATACAATAAGTAGTATTGCGTTTTTTCATTGCAAAAATTATTTAACTCCATTTTATTATACGGAGTATTTGTGATGATTAAACTATTTGAAAAATACGAAACCGATAAATATACAATAATAAAAATTCTCTTTATAAAAATTTCATTCAAAAAGAAACCTCCGAAGTCCGATATAGATACGATAGTTTGGTGGATACCGATTAAAAGTTTAAGAGATGCCGTAAGGAATATTTTGATTAATATTTTAGAAAAAAGTAAATTGAATTTAAATAATAATAAAGATTTTCTACAGTTTTATAACGGTTCAAATAAACTATTAGATAATAATATTTATGAATATGATTTTATATTTAGCATAGGGGAAAATTGCTTCTGCGCTAGTATTTTAGACAAAAATAAATTAAGAACAGTTTCTACTCCATTTGACTGGCTTACTCCTGGTAGAGAATATTGTAAGAATAATCTTATTTCTAATTTAAAGATAATAAACAATAAATTCAATGATTTTCTAATTAAAGATGATTTTATTCATATATTCGATTCAGAAAAAGATGGCGTGAAAAGTTATTTAAATAATAATGCAAAACTTTATTATAATCATGATTTTTATATAGGTAATAAATTTGAAGAAGACTATATAAAAGTAAAAGATACTTATTCAAGAAGAATAGAAAGATTATTAAGCGAATTAAAATCAGATAAAAAAATTTTAATGGTATATATAGAATATTACAGATTTTATAATAATGAATTTAATATTAACGAATTGATTGATTTATTAAATGATATTAGGACAACTTATAGTAATGAAAATATAGATTTATTATATATCAGACATGAATTTTATTGAGATGATATAACTTTTAAAATTATAGACAATAAAATACATTTATATATTTTGGACAATTCTTTTGATTATACAAAAAGTTATGATAACGGATATAATTCTGGTTGGATAGGAAATGTTTTTGAAACATCTAAAATTTTAGGTAGATATAAATTAAAAAAATAATTTATATTTTTAGGTTAGTTATTATTAATAAAAAAGCTTAAGAAAGCCGCGTATAATATTATAAATAAATTATCAAACATATAAATTAATTATACTTGTAAGTTTTATAAAATATATTATCATAAAAACTTATGAATATAAAAATGAAAATAAAAAAAATTGCCGTATTGCATCCTACTTTTGGTTATAACGGAGGCGCCGAAAATGTTATACTTGCTATGGCTCAAAGTTTACATAATCTTAATATAGAAACCGATATTTACACTTATAAATTGAGAGAAAACGCCCCAAATTATATAAAACAGTTCAAAACGGATATAGTTTTAAATCCTTTAATTTTTGATAAAACGGCAGAATATTTGGCGAATAATTTGATAAACTATGATGCAATCATTATACATAATTTTCCTGCAACTATATTTTACGGACTTGCATATAATCAGGCTCAAAAAAACAATAACAAAAATAATAAGAAATTTCCTAAAAGTTTTTGGTATTGCCATGAACCGAGCATTAGACTTTATGGAAACGATGATAAAAGCTATAAAAAACTTCAAAGAACTTGGGATATTATTGCAAGATACACTATGAAGTTTGACAGACTTGGAGTGGAAAAAATAGATTATATAATTGCAAACAGCGTCAGAACGAAAAGCGCCGTCAAAAGAGTTTACGGCAGAGATGCAGAAGTCGTATATCCTTGCATTACTCAAAATGATTATGCAATGCCTTTAGGAGAATCCGAACATTTCGTTTATATCGGAAGATTGGAAAAACCAAAAAATTTAGAAAACGCTATATTGTCTTTCAAAAAATTGCTTGACAGTTTGGATGATAAGGATTTAAAATTTATAATAGCCGGCAAAGGCAGATATGAAAAAAAATTAAAAAGTATTGTAAAAAAATTAAAAATTGAAAAAAATATAATATTCAAAGGTTATGTGTCGGATGAAGAAAAAAAATATTTATTAAATAGAAGTTACGCTTTAATTATGCCTGCGATAAACGAACCTTTTGGATTAACTGTAATAGAAGCAATTAACTCGTCATGTATATCAATAATATCGAATCTTTCGGGAGTATATGAAGTTGCAAAAAATTATTCTATTTCCTGCGATATGAACGATATCGATTCGATTGCAAATTCTATGTTTAAAGTTTATAAAAATAAGAATATAAAAAAAGAATTAATAGAATCCTCGAAAGAAATTATCCATAATTTTACACCTTCTCAATATACGGCAAATATTCTTGAATATATCAAAAACCGCTTGTAATATTTTAAATTAATAGTTATAATTAACTATTAATTATAGTTAATATTTTTTATTTAAGGATATTTATGACAGAACATAATTCAATACCAAGCGCCTATTTTGAAACGGCGATGAAAATACCGCAAAGTCCGGCTTACCGATATAGAGATAATAGCGGAGAGAAAATTACAATTACATATAAAGATTTATATGGTAAAATAAACGCAATAGCAAAAGCCTTTGATGTTAAAGGTTTATCTTCAAAAAATGTGGCAATATTTTCGGAAAACCGAATAGAATGGTTTATATGCGATATGGCTCTTTTATCTTTAGGTGCGGTAGATGTTCCAAGAGGAAACGATTCCACTTCGGAAGAATTAAATTATATTATAGAACATAGCGAAGCGAAGGCGGTATTGGTGGAAAATAAATATGTATTTGATAAAATAAAAAAACATCATAACGATTTGTCACTTATAGTTTTTTTAGATAGTTCGATGCATAATCCCGATGAAAATATATATTCTTTTGATAAATTTTTAGAATTTGGAAAAGAAGCTTTAAATGGTAAAGAAGATTTTGCAATAAATAAAGCCAAAAAGTTAAATAATGAAAATATAGCCACGATTATATATACTTCGGGAACTACGGGAAAACCTAAAGGAGCCGTTTTAACGCATGGAAATATCCTTCATAATGTTAGAGTTTTACCCGATATAATAGAATTGAAAAGCGGAGAAAAACTTTTAACTATACTTCCGATTTGGCATATATACGAAAGAACCATATCCTATGTGACGGCGATAACGGGATGCTTTACGGCTATAACAAATAAAAGAGATTTGAAAAAAGATTTTTCTGAAGAAAGCCCTAACATATTTATCTCTGTCCCTGCTATTTGGATTAATATATATAATACGGTAATGAAAAATATAGAAAGAAAAGGTTTATTTTCAAAAATACTCGCCAAAACTTTAATAAAATTTTCTATAAGATAAGTAAGAAATTTAAGATATAAAAATGATTTAATTTATATAATAGGCAACGAACGAAAAGAAGATAAAATTAAAGATTATCAAATAGGTTTATTCGATTACTTTTTTCATAAACTTGCTAAAAAAATAATTTATAAAAAAATAATAGAATTAACGGGAAAAAGACTCCGTTTAACGATATCGGGAGGCGGCGCTTTGCCTATGTATATCGAGGATTTCATAGAAGCTGCGGGAATAAATTTGGTAGTCGGTTGGGGAATAACGGAAACTTCACCCGTAGTCACATTAAGGTCGCCTTATAAAAATTATAGAGGAACATGCGGAACTCCTATACCGGAAGTAACCATAGAAATAAGGGACAAAAAAGGTGCAATATGTAAAGACGGCGTTATGGGAGTTTGTTATATAAAAGGTCCGAATGTGTTTAAAGAATATTATAAAGACAAAGAATTAACTGAAAGTGTGAAAAAAGACGATTTTTTTGATTCGGGCGATTTGGGAACTTATACTAGAGAAGGCGAAATAGTATTGACGGGACGGGCAAAAGAAACGATAGTTCTACTAACGGGAGAAAATGTCGAGCCTCAACCTATAGAAAATAAGGCTATGGAATCTCAATATATATCTCAAATAATGCTTATCTGACAATAACAATATTCTACAGGAGACATAATAGTAATTAATCTAGAAAATATAAAAGAATATTTTGAAAAACATAAAATTAATTTTGATAATTTAAATGACTTAAATAATTCCTCCGAAGTTAATAAATTAATAAAATCGGAATTAAAAAAATTGGTTAATGCCAAAAACGGATTTAGACCTTATGAGATAATATCAAAAATTATTATAACCGATAAAGAATTCAGCGTAGAGAACGGGCTTTTGACTCAATCATTAAAAATGAAAAGATTCGATATTATGCAAAAATATAAAGAAGAAATAGAAAAACTATATCAAAAAAATTAATTCCTGTTATAATTTATAATAATCTAAAATTTTAAATTTTTTAACAAATAAAATTTTTAA
>CAZRYV010000003.1:20867-27844 GCA_964604385.1 uncultured Brachyspira sp. | reverse complement strand
AACAAAAAATAAAAAAACAAAGAAAAATAAAAAGAGAAAATAATGTTTATAACTTCAAAAAACGCCATAACCGAAGCCATAGCAAAAGATTTGGTAAAAATTTTGTATGTAAAATATCCTCTCTCCAAGAGAGAAAAAGATATAATAAAACTTGCCGAAAGAAAAAAAATTCTGATAAAAATTGTAGATAAAACGAATAAAAAAGAAACGGAAACGATAATAGGAAAAATTGATTCTATAGTCGCCGACATAAAAGAAAATGCGCAAATTGGAATCGACTCGTTTTTAGATAATGCTATTAAAGAAAAATCTAATCCATTAATATTTATACTCGATTCTATAACGGATGTTCATAATTTTGGCGCTATCGTAAGAAACGCTTACTTTTTTGGCATAGCGGGAATAATAACTGCAAAAGATAATTCCGCTCCTATAAACGAAAAAGTTTATGAGATATCCGAAGGAGCGGCTTATCTTATCCCAATATCCGCAGAAACTAATTTAAATAGAGTATTGGAAAAAATGAAAGATAAAGGTTTTTGGATATATTATGCGAGCGAAAAAGGAGAGATTCCTTTGGAAGATTTTAAATTCGACTCGCCAACTGCAATTATATTTGGAAACGAACATGGCGGAGTTAGGGAGACTATAAAAAAAAATTCGGACGGAAGCGTAATAATAAATTCGTTAAACGATTTCGATTCTTTAAATGTGTCCGCAGCTTCGGCTATTATAGGTTATGCATATTCCGTTTATTTAAAAATTAATTCAAATCTTACTTAAATATTTTAATTTAAAAATTTTGATTTTAAAATTTCAAATTAAAAATATTTTAAATAAAAAAACAAAAATTAAACAAAATTTAAGCGTATTCTATTTCTATTAAAGACCTTAAAGAATTTTTAGCTTCGTTAAAAAATCTTGCATTTGGTTCCACTTTATAATCTTCGCCTATTTTAAATATCTCCGTTCCGCTTTCCGATTTCAATTTTAAGAAAATCGTATAATCTCCCGGATTGCTTGATATTGCATTTTGAAGACATAATAAATCCATATCGTCAAAAATATTTTTATTCATATAAAGAGAAAGCTGTTTTCTTCCCGAATTGGAATTTTTAACAAAATTGTAATTATTGTCCGAGCTTTTATGATTTATTTCCTTATTCTTAAAAGGATTATCTAAATCGCTGTTTTTATTTTCAATTTTCACGGGCGAAACGGTTTCAAAATCGTTCGTCTTTATATTTCTTTTTACTTCTTTTAAATTATTATTTTTATTTTCCAAATATGCGTCAAGTTCTTTTATCTCGATTATGTTATTGTATATTCTGTTGTTGTATTTACTTTTTTCTCTTTTTCCTTTGATTAATATTGCGGTTTGTTCGTTTAAAATATCTCTATATTTATCTATTTGACTTTTAACCGTAATATAGAAAACAGATTCTGTAAATAAATCTATTACATTTAAAGTAAGCATCGGAGTATTTTTTTTGCTAGTAGATTCGTATATTTTCGTTATAACTGCGGGTATTGAAAATTCGTATTTGTCTTCCAATTTCTCCAATTCCAAAAGATTATTAAAATATTTATAATCTATTTTATTTATATAGTTTGCAAACGGATGATACCTTAAAGAAAATCCTAAAACTTCTTTTTCGTTTTCCATAAGTATATTATTTGCATATTCAATTTGTTTTTCGATTATTAAAGAAGCTCCTCCCAAATCGTCATCCGAAACGGAATCGAAAAGCATAGTTTGTCCCGATAAAGTTTCTTTTTGATAGTTTACCGCATGCGCCAATATTGAATCGAGAGAAGATATTAAAGCGTTTTCCGTATGTCCAAATTCTGAAAAAGCTCCGCATTTTATTAAAGCTTCGTATACTCTTTTATTAACCAAATGAGAATCCACTCTTTTAACAAAATCCTCCATAGATTTATATTCGCCGTTTTTTGTTCTCTCTTCCTCTATAGCAAAAGCCGCTTGATAACCTACGCCTTTAACAGCGCTTAAAGCGTAAACTATTTTTCCATTCTTTTGAGAAAATAAAGCGTCGCTTTCGGATATTGAAGTCGTAACTATTTCTATATTTTTTTGTTTGATTTCGTTTAAGTATAAGGATATTTTATCCGTATCGGTTATTGTAGTATTTAAAAGAGCCACATAATATTCCATAGGATAATGAGCTTTAATATAAGCCTCTTGATAAGCTATTAAAGCGTAAGATACGGAATGCGATTTATTGAAACCGTATTCTGCAAAACCTTTCATAGTGTCGAATAAATATTTTAATAATTCTTTATCGTATCCGTTTTTAAGTCCGCCATTTATAAATTTCTCTTCCATAGAGTTCATTTTTTCGACTATTTTTTTACCCATAGCCTTTCTTAAATCGTCCGCTTCCGCAGCCGTGAATCCTCCTATGACTCTGCTTATAGCCATAATCTGCTCTTGATATATAAGCACGCCCTGACTTTCTTCGAGTATAGGTTTTAAATCGGGATGTTTGTAAACTATATTTTCTCTTTTATTTTTTCTGTTCGCATAATCTTTATCCATTCCCGCTTTTAACGGACCTGGACGAAATAACGCCACGCTTGAAACCAAATCCATAAATTCCGTGGGTTTAATATTCAAGAGCATCTGCCTCATACCGAAACTTTCAAATTGGAATATTCCGCCCGTATCCGCTTTTCTAAATATTTCATAAACCGATTGGTCGTCAAATGGGAGTTTATCGATATCTATTTCTTTATTATGTCTGCTTTTTATATCGGCTACGGCGTCTTTTATTAACCTTAAGTTTTTAATCCCTAAAAAATCCATTTTTATGAGCCCCGCGCTTTCCACATAATTCATCTCGTATTGGCAGGCTCTGATTTTTGTTTTAGAATCCTGATAAACGGGAACGCAATCCATAATAGGTTTGCTTGATATGATAATACCTGCGGCATGAAGTCCGACATTTCTGATTAAACCGTCCAATCTAATGGCTACATCATACATACTTTTTAATTCTCTGTCGGAATCTATATCTCTTTTGAAATCGGCATACTCATCATCATCGTATATATCTGCAAGTCTAACATTAGTAAGAGGGACTTTTTCTGCTAGACTAGAGGATATTCCTAATTCTATACCCATTACCCTGCAAACATCCTTTATAACCGAACGCCCACCCAAAGTTCCGAAAGTTGCTATTTGAGCGACATTATCGTTTCCGTATTTTTCTTTAACATATTCTATTACCAAATCTCTCTTATCGTCTTGAAAGTCAACATCTATATCGGGCATACTTTTTCTTTCGGGATTCAAAAATCTTTCAAAAAGCAAATTATAATCTAAAGGATTTACTTTTGTAATTCCCGTAGCGAAAGCGACTATAGAACCTGCGGCGCTTCCTCTTCCCGGTCCAACGGCAATATCGTTATTTCTAGCGTAATTTATAAAATCTTGCACCACAAGGAAATAACCTTCGAAACCCATTTTTGATATTACGGAAAGTTCCATTTCTAACCTTTCCAAAACCTCTTTAGGAATATCGTTGTTATAATATTTATTAAGTCCTTCTATGCATATTTTTTTAAGTATGGTAGTTTCTGTTTCACCCGATGGAAGTTCGTAAGAAGGCATATAATAATTTTTAGTCATTATATCCAAATCTTTACATTGTTCGGCTATTTTAACGGTATTTTCAAAAGCTTTAGGAATTTTTGAAAAAGATTTCATCATTTCTTCTTCGCTTTTTAAATGAAAATCATAACTTGGGAATTTATATCTTTTGGCGTCGCTTAATTTTGCCCTCGTTTGTATGGCAAGCAATATTTCATGCGCTTTTGCATCCTCTTTTAAAACATAATGCACATCGTTTGTAATAACCGTTTCTATATTATGAGAATTTGCCAATTTATATAATTCTGCGTTAAGAGTTTTTTCTTCGGGGATTCCATGGTCTTGAAGTTCTATATAAAAATCTTTCCCAAATATCGATTTATAATATTCTGCTAATTG
Organism: uncultured Brachyspira sp.; assembly: GCA_964604385.1. Lineage (GTDB taxonomy): Bacteria > Spirochaetota > Brachyspiria > Brachyspirales > Brachyspiraceae > Brachyspira. The sequence continues at coordinate 23,832 of CAZRYV010000003.1, read as the reverse complement.
AGAAGCCTGTTTATTGTCTTTTCTTCTTATGGCTATCGGTATTTCGCCGCCCATACATGCGCTTAAACATATTAATCCTTTATGATATTTTTCTATTAATTGATGGTCGACTCTCGGTCTATAATAGAATCCTTCCGTATATCCGTAAGTTACCAATTTGCATAAATTATCGTATCCTTCTTTATCTTTTGCCAATACAACTAAATGCATAGCGCTTTTTTCTTCGGAACTTTCAAGTTTTTTATCAAATCTACTTTTAGGAGCCACATATAATTCGCAGCCTATTATCGGAACTATACCCTTATCTTTTGCCTCCGAAAAAAATTCCATAACGCCGAACATATTTCCATGGTCGGTTATCGCTATAGCGGACATATCTAATTCTTTAGCCCTGTCTATCAAACCCGGTATAAGCCTTTTAGTTTTATCTTTTTTTGAATATAACGATTTTATACGCGCCGCTCCGTCAAGTATGGAATATTGCGTATGAACATGTAAATGGACAAATGACATAAAAACCCCTTTTGTTATGGATGCATTATATAATGAATTATGTTAAATATCAAGTTTAAAATGATTATCATAATAAAATCTAATACACTATATATATTTACGGTAAATTTTTTATTAAAATTAAAAATAATTTAAAATTGAAAATAATTCTTCATTTTTTAGCTTTTTATAAGGTTTTATTATATAATTTTTATTATATAATTATTAGTCAAAAGATTAGTATCGATAAATTATTAACAAATTATGAAAATAAAAGACAAAAAAATAGAATTACTCTCTCCCGTAGGAAACGAAAGAGGATTAAAGGCGGCTATTAATGCCGGAGCCGATGCGGTTTATTTTGGGGCAAAAAGTTTTAATGCTAGAGAGCATGCTGCGGAAAACTTTGACAATAAAACGATAGAAAATGCTATTAAATTTTCAAAATTAAGAAATGTCAAAGTTTATATTACAGTCAATACTTTGGTTTATAACGATGAAATAGATAAAGTTATCTCGTTAATAAAAAATCTTTATAATATGGGAGCGGATGCGATTATAGTGCAGGATTTGGGAATAATAGACATAGTTAGAAATAATATAAATATTCCTATGCATGCAAGCACTCAAATGTCATGCAATAACAGTTATAGCGTAAAATTACTTGAAAAATTAGGATTAGAAAGAGTTATTCTTGCAAGAGAAACGAGTATTGAAGATATAAAAGAAATTAGGAAAAATTCAAACATAGAATTGGAAACTTTTATTCATGGAGCTTTGTGCGTAAGTTTTTCGGGACAATGCGCCTATTCGTATTTGCATGGAGGAAGAAGCGCCAACAGAGGAGCATGCGCTCAACCTTGCAGAATGGAATATGGCGGAGGAAAAACAAATTATCCTTTAAGCACAAAAGATTTAATGACTATAGATATTATTCCAAATTTAATCGGAATCGGAATTGATTCGTTTAAGATAGAAGGCAGAGCTAAAAGAAGCGAATATGTAGCCATAACGACTTCGATTTATAGAAAAGCGATAGATTTTGCATTACAAAATAAAAATTTTGAAAAAGAAAAATATAAAGAAAGTTTAATAAAAATTTTTAATCGAGGAGGATTCAGTAAAGGATATTTTTATAATTCTAAAGATATATTTGAAAATTACAAACCGAATCATAGCGGAGAGTTTATAGGAAAAATAGAAGCCTATAAGAAAAATAAAATTTATCTCAAAACGGATAAAGAATTAAATGTATATGACGGACTTTCTTTTGGAAGCAGCGGAAAAGTCGGAATGCAAATTTCAGATTTATATAAAGACAATATTAGAGTTCAAAGAGCGAAGGGCAATTTAAGTTTCAGCTCTGTTTTGAAAAATGTTAATATCGGCGATAAAGTTTATAGAACTACCGATAAATCGCAAATGGACGAAGCGAATCTTATAATAGAAAGAGATGATTTTAAACATTTTCTTAATTTAAATTGCATTATAGATTACGATAAAAAAATAAAATTTATAGTTAGTTGCGATTATAATAAAAAATTAAATATCGAATATACGAGCGATTATTGTGTCGCAGAAGCCAAAAACTCCGAAACCAAAGAAAGCGACTTTATAAAAGCGTTATCGAAAACGGGAGGAACGGTATTTAAATTTGAAAATATAAATATCGATAAAAAATTTAAAAATCCATTTGTTCCCGTAAAAGTTTTAAATGAAGCGAGACGGAATATAATAGACTCTCTTGAAAAAATTTTAATTCAAAACAGAAAAGTCGATTATAGTAAAAATATATTTTGCAAAGAAAATACAAAAATAAAATATCCGAATACGAATATAAAAGTTGCCATAATAAACGATATTGACAAAGTAAACGATAAAGACGATAAAATGAAAAATTATGACAAAATAATATTATTTCCAAAAGTATATGACGAAAAAATTCAAATATTATTTCAATCGGCAAAAATAAACGGAATAATTCTTCCTCATATAACTTTCGATAAGGATATAGAATTAATAAAAAATATCGTTTCAAAAGATATGATAGTTATCTGCAATAATCTCGGACAAATAGAGGCTTTGCTTGGCAGATGCATAATTTGGGCGGGAATTGGAATAAATACTATAAATAATCGGACTGTTGATTTTTTATATAAATTGGGAGTTTCAACGGTTATCTCTTCGGTTGAAGCGGGACGAAAATTAAAAAATACGATTTCTATAAAACGAGGATTTATACCGTCAATGAATTTCGCATTCTGTCCTAAAAGTATCGCTATTGGCTGCGATAAATGTAAAGAAAAAGATATAACGGATTTCAAAAATAATATCGTTATATTCGACTGCGTGAAAATGCATAATAAGACAAGCTTTATACTTGAAAATATAAATAATAAAAATGGCGAGATTGATATTTTATAAATTAATATTTTATAAACAGCCTATAAAAATAAAAATCATTAGGAGAAGA
>CAZRYV010000003.1:11459-20767 GCA_964604385.1 uncultured Brachyspira sp. | reverse complement strand
TTATAAATTAATATTTTATAAACAGCCTATAAAAATAAAAATCATTAGGAGAAGAGAACTCCTCCCAATGATTTTTCTTTCAACTTCTGATTTATCGTAATTTATTGTTTTTCAAATCTAACTGTTTGAGTGCTTCCGCCTTCTTTAAATACTATAGTTAATCCCGTTTCGTCAAAAGAAGCCGTTCCGCCGCTCACTAAATTATTTTTCCCGTTTAATATGATATTATTATCTTTACTTTGAGGAATTAAAGCAAATTGTCCATCTGCTGCAACAGCTGAATATTTTTTAGGCCATAGAGAAGGATTATGCACTTTTTCTCCCGTTCCTGCATTATATTGTTCGATTACTATATTACCATCTTCTACTTTTGCAGTATAGTAGTAATGAGGACCCGTTTGAAGATGATGATTTCCTGATTTATAAGAATTTCCCGCAAAATCGTTTATGTCCATATCCGCATCGGGTTTTATCACTTCATCAGGTTCTACAATACCCACATCGGCGCTATAAGAAGCGTCTATGCCCGTTACTCGTTTTTTACATCCTACTACCAAAATTGCAATTAATGCGATAACCAATAAAGTTGAAAATTTGAAAGTTTTTGCTTTTGTCATAATATGACCTCCTTTGTTTATCTTTCTAATTATAAGATAGTCATTTTTTTAAAAAAGTCAAGCATTTTTTATAAAAATTTTAATTTTTTTATTTATATAATTATTCAAATATTATTTAAAAATCTTTCATAACTTCCTATTTTGGAGAAATATATTTTAAAATTTTCATTATCTATTTTTTCAACTTTTACGCTATCAATACCGATTATTTCCAATTTTTTATAAGTTAATAATTCTTTTTCTTTTAACTGCAAAACAGATTTTAAAAGCCAATCGGATAAAGCTACATTAGGGTTAGTCATTAAAGCTTTTCCATTATCTTGACATATTTTAGCTTTTAATTTATTTCCCGAAGGAAGTATTAAATTAAATATTTTATCTCTTTCTGGGAAAAATCCATTTTTTAATTTTCTAATTTCCGCTGGAACGGGAATATAAACTTCTCCATATTTACGGATTCTCCCTCCAGCATTCCATTGATTTAAACCGCTTTTTTCTGGAACAAATTTTTTCTTTTTAATATAAGAATACAAAGGCAATATTATAAAGTCTTTTGTTTCGGTTATTTCGGTTATTGAAAAATTACTATATTCTTCAAATATTTTTAATATTAATTCAAGCGGATTATCTATTATTTGTATGTCTATAGTTTTATGATTTTGAGGAATTATAAATTTTTTAAATAATGTGGATTTGGAATAATTATAAGAATATTCGTTTATATTGTCTTTAAATTTTATACTTGTAGTATCGCTGGATATAATATTAATTTTATCAATATTTATTAAATCATAATCCGTATTAAAAATTACCAAAGCGGATTTCTTTCTAGCTATGCAATGATAATAAGATTTTTCTATATTATAAGTTCTATTGGCAAAATTAATCCTTTCGTTTCTTAATTCCGACAGCTTGATTATAAATTTATCAATATTCAAATTTTTTAATTCGGAGTTCTTTTTGTCAAATTCCGCTATTTTTTCGGATTTACTATTTGATGGACATATAAAGGTTTTTATTCCAATTCCAATATTATCTATTTTTGCATCGTATGCGGTATCTGTTCTTGATAAGTTTTCGGCATTGAAAGCTTTACAAAATAAATTTTCAGCCAATCTATAATGTAAAAAAGGTATATTCGATTCGCTAAATAATTTTGATAAAGAGGAAACGCTTTTTATATAATGAAAATATAATTCATACTCTTTGGAATTAATATTGAAAATCATATATTTTCTCTAATCTTTCTTCGGCTATTTTGCAAAAGTCTTCGTTTATTTCAAAACCAATATAATTTCTATTTAATAAAATGCAAGCTTCGGCTACCGTTCCGCTTCCCATAAAAGGGTCTAAAACTATATCGCCTTCTTTGGATGTAATTTCTATTAAAGGTTTTATTAGCGACAATGGAAAAGACGCCTGATGAAATTTAAACGGCTCTATTTTATTTCTTATAACATCCCTATGATGCCCAAGCTCTTTTGCTTTCTTTATATCGAAAAAATATTTTTTTGATTTAACGAAATGAAATATATGCTCGTATACGGGATATCTTCTATCTTTAGAATAAGACGGAACGGGATTGGGTTTTTCCCATATAATTTTATTTCTTAATATCCATCCCGCATTTTGCATTTCTATGGCTATTCTTTCAGGCAACATTAATAATTGCTTATATTGGAGATATTTTCCATCTGGTTTTGCTATTTTATATTCCAAATAATGTTTATCGGTTTTTCTCGAATATCTGCCCTTATTTCTACTGAAGCCTTTAGTTCCAAAATACAAATCACCTATATTTAAATAAAAAGAGCCTTCTTTATGTAAAACTCTTTTTAACGGATTCAAATATTCAAAAAGATTATTTATATAGTCCAAAGGATTTTCTTCTCTGCCTATAGTTTCATTACCGTATACTCTGCAATTAAAATACGGCGGACTAGTTATTATTAAATTTACGCTGTTGTCTGGTAAAGAATTTATACCTTCCAAAGCGTCTATACAAATTATTTTATTTATATTTTCCATTTTAAATAAATATATTATATTTTTAATTATTTTCAATATAAATTGACTATAAATTTTTGAAACTTTTATTTAAATATTTTATATCTATTCATTTCTTCTTCGATTTTTTTATCTACATTTACGGCTTTTTGTCTCTCTTCTTCGGTTATATTTTCCGTATTGTATTCTTTTATTTCGTATATTTCGTAAAGTTTCGCTATTATAGAAGATAAACGCTCTATTTCGGTAGGAGTAAGATTTGTAAAAGCGAATCGTAAATTCGGCAGTATTTTTATAAATTTATTTTCATCAATATTTTTTATCGCTTTATCTATTTCATTTATAAAATCGTTATTTATAAAAAGAATATCTCTCGCTATTAAAAAGATTCCGTTTAAGAAAAAAGCTATCGATTCTGTATCGGCGGTTTCTAAAAAATTCGATATGCGAATTGCGAATTCTTTTGCGTTCATTTTGCCTAACTTATATTTTATTGAAATACAAACGGCGTATATATGCGAACTTCCGAAAGTATTTTCAATTAACGAATCTATTTTACCTGCAAAAATTTCTTTGCAATCCAAATCTCTACTTAAATCTCCAATTTCCAAAACATATATATAAAGATTTTTAATATAAATCGAATATTTTAAAGCGGTATCTTCGTCAAAATTTTTTATCTCTTCCATATTTTGAGTGGCTAAAATAAACGATAATTTTGAAAGCGATTTTATTTTTAAAACAATGTCGCTATCTTCAAAAATATTTTCTTTTATTATATTTTTTCCGTCTCTATTCATATTTCCGTTTACTGTTTCCATATTTATAAGATAAGAAAAATTATTTAAAGCTTCGCATAAACTTATAAAATCATTGTCGCTTAAAATTATATTTTCTATTTCGTTATAATTTTCGATTAAAAAATTATAAAGCCCCATAACCGCAGACGATATAACGAGTTTTGAAATTTCTTTGGCGTTTAAACGAGTTTTTAATTTGTCTTTTATAAAATTCAAACAAAGCTCTTCTACGCTTATTCCATAAACCGACTTATCGATTAATAAAGATTCTGTTTGACTGCTATATTTATACTTCCAAATTTCTCTCGCAAGATTTTTATCCGTTTTATTTGCATAATCGGGACCTTTTATAAGTTTGCAAAAACCAATATCCAAAAATTTCATTTTGTGAAAAAATTTGCTTTTCTCTAAATGCTTCTTATCTTTAATTATATCCAATACAGATTCTGTAGTTTCAGTTTTGTCAATTCTTATTCTATGAGTTTTGCAAAGATTTCTAAAATCGATTACTATCGGAGGAACTATACTTTTAGACGAAACTTTTCCGTTTGCGACTCCCGAAAGTAATTTCATCATAAGTTCTATATTTCCCGTATTTTCCAAACCGATTTCGCCTTTTATAAAAGCGCTTTTAACTGCGTCTATAAGCTCGTAAACTCCCGCGTTATCCTTTCCTCTCAATTTTGCAAGATTAACCGCCATATAATAAGCGTTTATGCAATCGGGTATATTTACATTATAATAATCTTTGTTAATGTTAGACGCTCGTATAATAAATTTTTGAATCGTGTCCATATAAGCGTCTTGGGGAGAATCCTCTTTTAATTTTTTCCAAATATTATTATAAAACGCAGGATATTCTATTCCCGCAATATATCCTTTTCTTTGGTCTGCTTCCTCAAAAGAATATGGAATTAAATAATTTGAAGAATTTGAAGCTATATGTTTTTTTAATTTACTAAATTCTTTTTCTATATTTTCAAAATTTTTTAATTTATCCGTTATTCCTTTTACATGAAAACTTCCCGTTACGACTAAAATTTTACCGCCGCTTTTATCAATATATTCTTTTATATTTTTTGCCATAAAATATTCGCGGTTTTTTGTTTCAATATCTTCGCTTTCAATTAACCGCATATAATATCCTAACGCATAAACGCTTTTAATAAAATCTTCGCTTTTTTTTAATATTCCCTTTATCTCAAAATCTCTTTCCCAAAGTTCCGCAAAACTTCTAAGTCCGGCTTTTTTGGTTAATCGAGTCGTATAATCGTTTACATTAAATTTATCGTTGTCTTTATCGTAAATCGAAATTAGTTTTTTATTTTTGTTTATATTATTTTCATTATTTTTTAAATTGTTTTCGGAATTCTCAATAATATAACCGAAAGGCATATCTATAAAAGAACAGTTTATTTTTAATTCATAGGATTTTTTTATGGCGACTAACTCGGGCGAATAATCCAAAAAAGGATAATAACTCCTGCATTTCTCTCCGTTTTTATCTATATAACTCGAATAAATACAAAAAGGAGGAATCGTATCCTCTTCAATCATATATTCCATTAAAAAATTCGAATCGCTCGGTCCTTCTATAAGAATCGTTTCGGGTTTAAACTCTTCTATTGTTTTATTCAAATGATAAGCGCATGCGGGCGAATGATGACGAACGGGAAAAAATTTAATATTTTTTTTATCGCTATTTTTTTTATTTTCTATTAAATTTAGATGAAAATTTAAAATTTCGTTTATGTTTTCGTTAAAATCAATTTCAAAATTATCTTCAAAATTTCTTTTTAAATTTTTGCCTTGATTTGTCATTATTTTTAACTTTTAAAATATCGGATACGATTTAATAACTAATAGATAACAGCAAATAATAGCGGCAACTTCCAACTATTCGGAAATCGCCGCCGTTTATTTAATAAAAATAATAAAAAGGAGCAATACCATGAATAACAACATTCATTTGTATCTTTACCGATTATATATTATTTTAATAATTTTTTAAACTCGTCTGCAAGCAAATGAACATCCGTTCCAACTATTACCTGCACCGAAGTTTTACCGGGTTTTAATATTCCGGGAAAATTCTTTTTAATTTCCGCTTCGTTAATTACGCTGTTGTCTTTCACTTCCAATCTTAACCTTGTGATACAATTATCGACATCGACTATATTTTCGGCTCCTCCAAGTAAAGGAAGTAGTAATTTGGCTTTATCGGAGTAAGAAGAATTTTTACTCGTAAAAGTGTTTCCGTAACTTTCGTTTTCATCTTCCTCTCTGCCCGGAGTTTTTAAATTGAATTTTCTAATGGCAAAATCAAATATCAAGTAATATAAAACAAAGAAAACCAAACCTTGAACGATAAGCATATACCATTTTACAGCCAAAGGATTTCTTGAAGCTAAAACCAAATCTATAAAACCTGCCGAAAATCCGAATCCCGCAATCCATTGCATAGAGGCGGATATTATCAAAGATATTGCCGTCAATAATGCATGAAGAACATATAACGGCGGAGCCACAAACATAAAAGAGAATTCTATTGGTTCTGTAACGCCCGTGAAGAAACTTGCAAATCCTGCGGCTAACATTATAGAAGTTATTTTTTCTCTGTTTTCGGGTTTTGCATTTTTTATAAACGCAAGGCATGCTCCCAAGAGTCCGAACATCATAATAGGGAAAAATCCCGCCTGATACATACCCGTCTGTCCGACTGTGGCGAGTCCTTCTTCTATGGATTTTGCTCCTCCCAAGAAATTAGGTATATCGTTAATGCCTGCAACATCAAACCAAAATACGGAGTTGAGAGCATGATGCAAACCTACGGGTATTAACAATCTGTTAAAGAATCCGTATATTCCCGCTCCTATCGGTCCTAATCCTATTATAGCCTCTCCGAATTTAACCAATCCGTTATAAACTACGGGCCAAACGAACATCAGTATTAAAGAAACGATTAACATAACTCCCGAAGTAATTATTGGGACGAATCTTCTTCCGCTGAAAAAAGCCAAGAATTTCGGCAATTCTACATCCCAAAATTTATTATATAAACTTCCGGCGATTAGCCCGCAAAGTATTCCTATAAACTGATTATTGATTCTTGAAAAACCGGCGGAAACTTCCGACACTTCTTTACTTTGAAGCATCGCAACCGTATTTGGAGATAACAAGGTAGTCACAACCAAAAAAGCTACCATTCCCGCAAGAGCCGCCGCTCCGTTTCTGTCGTTCGACATTCCGAATGCGACTCCTATTGCAAAAAGAATCGGCATATTGTCTATTATCGAACCTCCGGCTTTTATTAGGAAAGCGGCAATCGGACTTCCAGCTCCCCATCCGTTTGGGTCAATCCAATAACCTATTCCCAACAGTATAGCAGCGGCCGGCAAAACGGCAACAGGAACCATCAGGGACTTTCCTATTTTTTGTAAATAATTTAACATGTTAATTCCTCCGTTCATTTAAAATTTTATTTATATATTATGTTTATAATATAATTAGTATATATTTTTATTTTTTATAATCAAGTTAAAATATAAATTTTCATTTTTAATATTTTTATTATATGATATAATTAATACGAATTTTATTTGGAGAAAATATTTTATGCCTTTTGTAAATAAAACGGAAATAAGAGTAATATACGCGGATACAGACCAAATGGGAGTGGTTTATCATTCAAATTATTTAAGATATTTTGAGATAGGCAGAACCGAACTATTAAGAGAATTGGGAATTTCTTATAAGGAGATGGAAGCCTGCGGTTTATTTTTGCCCGTTAAAGAGGTTTTTATAGATTATAAAATTTCTATAAGATACGACGACATCATAGTAATCGATACTTGCATCGACAAATTAAAAAATGTTTCTCTAAAACTTAAATACGAAATAAGAGCGAAAGAAGATTCAAATTTATTATATACTACGGGTTATACGGTGCATCCTTTTGTAAATAAAAACGGAGAGATAATTCGCCCTGAAGATTATTTATACGATATAATGGCTAAAGGCAAATAGAGATATTTTATAAATGTTTTATGAAGGTTTTAAATAGTTTGAAGTTATAGAGGCTGTTTTATGAAATGGTTAAATGTTATATTTACGGTTTTATCTTCCGCAAATATGATAGGAGATATAGTCAGAAACAATAAATTGGAAAATAAATCGAAAAGATTAGACAAAAAAATAGATGAATATGAAAGAGCTATAATAGAAAAAATAGACAATAAGACGAAAGCGCAGTTTGAATATATTAATAATCAAATTAATTCTATAAAAGTAGTAGTTAGAGTATTGCTTTTATTTTCATTGTTATTTTTTATATTATTCTTAATATCTTTAATAATTTTAATTTTTATTTTAAAATTAAAAAAAATATTTTGAGGTTTATAAATTTGTAAAAAAGAATATTATTTAATTTAAGGATTTAAAATTGGCTACTAATACCGTAAAAAACAAAAAAGCTTTAACATGCTCCGTTATAACAAAAGAAGGTCCCGTTATAAGGTCTATGAGAATAGGGCATATAGAAATACCTTCCTATGCGGGTTATGTTTCTATATATTCGGGACATTGTTCGTATATAGTGAGCGTTCGATACGGAGAGCTTAAAATATATGACGAAAACGGAAAGTTAATTAATTTGTATATAGAAGGCGGAATAGCAGAAGTGACTCAAAATGTTATAGGAGTTCTTACCGAAAAAGCGTTATACCCAAAAGATATCGATATTGAAACTTTAAAAGAAAAAATAGAACAAATTAAAAATCAGGCTACCATCAACGAAGAAGAGGCAAAGAGAAATCGGGAGGAAATCGACAAATATAAAAGACAAATAGAAATAGCCTCCAAATAAAATAACTATTGTAATTTTATTAATATCCGATAATTAAGTTGACATATTTTTTAAGATTAATATAATCTAATATGTAAAATAATTTTTATAGAAATAGTATATGCCTAAAATCGAAGATTTAGAAAGATTGGGAAGCATTGCCTTTTTAATAGGCAATAAAAAACTGCCAAAAGAATTATCAAAAGACGATTACGATGCTTTTAAATCGGTATTCACCAACGACTATATGGAAAGTTCAACGCCTTCCGAAGATGACGATTTGCCTTCGATAGACGAAATAGGCGATTTGTCATCAAACGAGGAAGATAAAAATTATAACGATAATGAAGATAATTTAAATTTGCCCGAAAAATCAAAAGAAAATGCGGAAGAGAATTTAGAGGAAAACGACAATAAAATTTCAAGTAATTTGGAAGAGCTTAATTTACCCGATAATCTCGAAACGGATAACGAAGACGAAAAAATCATAAGCGATATAAACGATTTGGAATTGCCTAACGATTTGAATAATATAGAAGATAACAAAAATGATTCAAATAATGAAAGCGATTTACAAGATAGAGATTTGGGAAGTTTGCCGATTTTAGACGACTTGCCGTTGCCTGAAAGTTTGCCCGATATTGAATACGATGCAAATAATATTGGCAGAACGGATACGGCGGACGATTTGGGTATTGGAGATATAAGTCATTTGTCCGATTTGGATGACGATAACGCTATAGAAGAAACGCTAGAAGAAAATGACGAAGAAAACGACAAGGACGATATCGAAGAGATAATTTCCGATAACGAAGATTTGGAAGAAATATTAGAGGATGACAAGGAATATTTGGATACTTCTGAAATAGAAAATGAAACGGAAGATTATAAGGATATCGAAGAGATTGACGATAGCAATATAGATAATACGAGTATAGAAGATAATCTGATAAAAGACGATATTTTGGATGAAAGCATATTAGACGAAGAAGAATCCAAAAAAGAAGAGTTGAAAACTGAAGAGCCTCAAAAAGTTGAAGA
>CAZRYV010000003.1:8868-11359 GCA_964604385.1 uncultured Brachyspira sp. | reverse complement strand
GACGATTTGGAAAATATGCTTGACGAATTGGACGAAGACGAAATAATAGAAGATAAAACAAAAAAAGAAGAAAGCGAAGAAATCAAAGAATATACTAAAGAAACAGAAATAGATGTAACGGAAAAAGATACATTACATTTAGACGATTTGGAAAATATTTTAGACGACGAAGAAGAGATTCATAAAACTGAAGAGCCTCAAAAAGTTGAAGATAAAATTGAAGATAATTCGGATACATTGCATTTGGACAATTTAGAAAATATTTTGGACGAAAATGAAGAAATTGCCGAAATCGAAAAACCCGAAAAATCAAAAGAAACGGACGATTTAATAAGTTTAGATACTTTGGACAATTTAGATATTGCTGACGATATTGATAAAAATGCTTCGGAAGAAGAATCTAAAGAGTCTCCCGTTCAGATAATGGAAGGAGGAACTTCATTGCCTTCTCCCGATATGGCTGATAAATTAGGCGATTCAAGATACGAACATTTGGGAGAAGATGTCGACAGAGATAAAATTATAGATGGTATAAAAAATCTCTCTCCTCTAACGAGATATCATGTATTGGATGTTATTCTCAACGAAAAACTTGATGAAGATTCGATGAAAGAATTGTTGTCAGCTTTGGAAAGCGGAAAATCTAACGAGGATATAACCGAATTCATAAATAAAGAATTAGGTTTAAGTATAAAAGAATACGGTAAAAAAGGAATATTAGACCTTATACCTATTCCAAATTCTCTCAAAGATTACGCTCATATAATAAGAGTAGCCGCGGTATTTTTGGTATTATTTGTAGGTATAGTTTTGCTTTCCTATCAATTTATTTATAAACCTGTGAAAGCGAGAGAATATTTTAAAAGAGGTTTGGCGGATATAGAAAATGGAGCTTATAACGATGCGGAGAAAAATTTTGCCGAAGGCGACAGACTCAAACCGAAACAAATAAAATGGTTTAACAGATACGGAAAAGCTTATATAGAAAGAGAAATGTTCCAAAACGCTTTAACGAAAATAGAGGGCGCTTTAAATATAAAACCGAGAGATTTTGACAGTAGAATTTTATTTGGATATTATTATAGAACTAAAGGCGAAAAACAATTATCGGAAGACGACTATATTAAAGGCGAAGAGCTTTATAATGACATGATTTCTTATGTGTCAAAGAAAAATCAATTAAAAACTGTGTATGACGAACTTGGAATATTAATGATAAGCAGAGCGAGAAATTTATCTCAACCCGCATATTATGACAACGCTTACAATAATTATATTCAAATGATAAATCTTTTCGGAGACAATGTCGTTGCAAGAAAAAGGGCTATGCTTATAAGAATATATCAGAATAATTATAATCAAGTTAAGGCTCTTCAGCAGCATATAGATAATTTGAAAAGAGGATATATAGACGATGATGTTTATCCTAAATTGGCAAGATATTTGTTAAACAATGACGATTTTTATAGCTCAAGAACTTTGCTTGAAAAAATATTAAAAAAATATCCTACAAATATCGAAGCTATAGTCGGATATGCCGATTATGAAGCGAGATTAAAACATTATGAAAGAGCGAGAGATATATTGATTAATACCGCTTTGCCTCTATACGAAAATAATCCTTATTTAAGAGGAAAAGAATTCGTATATAATATGCTCGGACAGATATATTATAATTTGGGAGAATACGGAAGTTCAATAAATAATTTCAACGCCGCTTTGGCGATAAATCAAACTTACCCGGACGCCAATTTTAATTTGGCTAATTTGTATTTTTATCAGGATAAAGATTACGAAAAGGCAAGAGAACATTATCAATTAGCTTACGATAATTTGCCTCCCGCACTCAGAGGCGACCAACTTTTATATAATTTGTCATGGATATATTATTTAAATGACGAATTCGATAGAGCGTTCGAAGGTTTCAACGCTTTATTTCAGAAAAATCCAAGCAATAGCGTGGTATCTTACGCTTTGGGAAATTCCCTACTTCATTTGGATAAAGCTAATTTAGCGAACGGTTTTTACAGAAACGCTTTAAATCAAATTTTGGCAAGACGCGAAAAATTGGGAAGACTCGAAATGAGAACGGAAAGCGATTTTTTCCTTTTAAGTTATTTGGCGAGTTTATACAACAATATCGGCGTCTCTTACGCTTATAACTCCTCAATCGGAAATACGATTCAAAACGAGCAAGAGGCTTTTAGAAATTTCGTGTTGGCGAGCGAATATTTCGACCAAATAAGAACTTCGAATATAGATTTGGAGAGAATGGAAAAAAGAACGGTTTTAGTCGAAAACAATAATGTTGGAGTTTCCGCCTATAATGTAATGGTTATGCAAAGCAAAAGAGCTCTTAAAGATTCGGTTATGATAGACGATTATATACCTAAAGATATGTATTATGTGAGATAATAAAAATCTATTCTTTGTATTTATTTCAAATTTTTCTTTTATAGGCTAAAATAATTTTATCAAATATAAATAAAAA
>CAZRYV010000003.1:0-8768 GCA_964604385.1 uncultured Brachyspira sp. | reverse complement strand
TAAATAAAAATTTAAAAAGTATTTGACAAATATTAATTAATCTACTAAAATATTAGTATATTAGAAGATTAATTTATGGAGATATTATGTCGTATATAGTAGGATTTGGGGAAATTATGCTCAGGCTTTCATCAATAGATAACGAGAGACTTTTCCAATCATTAAAATTAAACGCTACTTTTGGCGGAGTCGAAGCAAATATTTGTGTTCTCGCTTCGATATTTGGGTTAAACAGCAGATATATAACTATGTTGCCCGATAATGCTATAGGACATAAAGTGGAAGAATTGCTTTTAAGTCATAAAGTTGACACTTCGGCTATCGCTTGGGGTGGAAAAAGATTAGGAATATATTTTGTCGACAAAGGAAATAATTACAGAACTTCAAATATCATATACGATAGAGAACATTCTTCGATTTCGGAAGCGGATATAAAAGATTTCGATTGGGATAAAGTTTTTAAAGATGCAGATTATTTTCATGTGAGCGGAGTCACTCCCGCACTTACTCAAAGCGCAGCCGATTTAACTTTATACGCCGTTAAAGAAGCAAAAAAAAGAAATATAAAAGTTTCTTGCGATATTAATCATAGAAAAAAATTATGGAAATACGGCAAGAAGATAGAAGATGTTATGCCCGAAATAGTTAAATATTCCGACATAGTTTTTGCAAACGAATACGATGCGGTTAAAATATTGGGAGTAGAGAGCGATATAAATGTAGATTCTGATATAAAAGACGAAGATTACAAAAATATAATGGATAAACTAATTTCAAAATATTCGCTTGAAACGGTTATAACGACTAGAAGAGAAACCATAAATTCGAATCATAATAATATA
Organism: uncultured Brachyspira sp.; assembly: GCA_964604385.1. GTDB lineage: Bacteria > Spirochaetota > Brachyspiria > Brachyspirales > Brachyspiraceae > Brachyspira. The sequence continues at coordinate 7,926 of CAZRYV010000003.1, read as the reverse complement.
TACGCTTTGCTTTATAATAATAAAAATCTTTATAAATCTAAAAAATATAATATTACGAATATAGTAGACAGAATAGGAACGGGAGATTCTTTTGCCGCCGGGATACTTTCGGGGTTGAATATGTTTAAAGATTATCAATATATTTTAGAGTTCGCTACCGCTGCATTTTGCATAAAGCATACCATACCGGGAGATTGGAATTTAACCACAAAAGAAGAGGTTATATCGCTTATGGAAAGTTCTGAAAAATTGGATGTAAAAAGATAAAATTAATTTTTAAAATAATTTGGAAATTTGCTTTTTAAAAATTTTAAATCTTCCGTTACATGAGTAAGATGCATTTCAATTAAAGAAACAGCTTTTTTGGAATCTTTTTCTTTAATAGTTTGAAGTATATCCTGATGTTCTTTTAAAGTTCTGTTTCTGTCCATTTCTATAATATTGAATATTCTAGCTCTGTTAAGATGTTTTATAGAATCTTTTACTATACTGTAAGTGAGTTTTTTATTCGCTATCAAAAATAATATTTCATGAAAGTTATTGTCTATATTTAATAATTCGTATAAATCGTCATTTTTTAAAGTTTTCTTATATCGGGAAATATTATCTTTTAATAATTCCAAATTATCATCGGAACAATTATCGCAAACCGTTTTAATTATCTCTTTTTCCAAAATTCTTCTCATAAAACTCGTTTCGTCTATTATATCGATATCTATTAATGAAACTCTGCTTGCTCTTTGCGGATAAATTTCCAAAAATTTAACTTTCTCCAATCTTGCAAAAGCTTCCCTAACGGGAGTTCTACTTATGCCTAATAAATCGCTCGTTATTTGTTCGCTTATAAAAATTCCCGGCGGAAGAAACATATTTATTATATTGTATTCTATGACTCTAACGGCATAATCGCCTACGGATTCATTTTCTTTTTTTTCAAGCGCTTTAAAGTTTTTTAAATTGTCTTCATAATTTTTCAATTTAGCCATATTAATTTAAGAGATTCCTTTATTGACAAATTATATTGGAGATGGCGGGACTCGAACCCGCGTCCTACGAAGCGCACCATATTCGTCTACATAGCGTATCTTATCTTTGGAGTTTCACCTTACGGCTATAAGATAAGCAGAAAAACCGCAAGATTAGTTTGATTATACTCCATACCGAGTTCAAACGGCGCTCGATATAAGTTCTATGTGTTTCAACGCCGATAATATAACCCATAGACAAATCATAAAATCAGCGACAGCCTCATTTAGGCTGCAATTGCATATTCGTCTGCAATTATAATTTTGGTATGATATTAACGCGCATACACCTAGCGCGACTATGCAAAATATGACTCAACCATCGCAGTCGATGCCAGAGCATCCCCTTTCAAAGAGCCGTTTATATTATATATAATACAAAATTTTTTATAATTGTCAAGCATTTTTTTATCGTTTTTATTTATGTTTTTCTCTATTGCTTTTTTTTTTTTTTATGTTATGATTAATATAATTAAACAATCAAACTTATAACAGCGCGGGCGTCGTATAATGGTTATTACCTTAGACTTCCAATCTAAAGATGACGGTTCGATTCCGTTCGCCCGCTTATAATTTAATTTAGTCATTATGAAATCGATTACAAAAGACGCAAAAGAATTATTAATTTATAAAAAATAAATTATTGATAATAATAATATTTTAATGATTATGTTTTATATTTTCTCTGTAAATTGGTTGAAAAATCTCTCTTAAAAGTTTTCTGTTAAGATTTTTACCGATAAAAACTACTTCAAGCTCATCTTTTTCGGAAGCTCCCGTAATTGCGTATCTCTCGCCCGCAACATCGAATCTTAAATATGATTTTCCGCATTTAATAAAACCTTTTGCTCTTACAATATCTCCGAATCTTCCTCTTATAGTATCTTCCAAAAGAATTATAAATTGATTTTCGCTTTCAAGTTGGCAGCCTTTCATGCTAATCGAATCGGGCATCTCTTTCTCTTCGGATTCTTTTTTTTCTATAGAATATTTAGAATATTTTTTTAAATATTTTTCATCTAAAAAAGATTTAAGAATTTTCTCCCACCAATCTTTGTTTTTTTTCGTATAATGTTCTTTTAATATTTCTATTTTAGAAAGAGAAACATTATTTTTTATTAAAATATTTTCTATTTTTTTTATTAATTCTTTTTTTTCTTCTTTATCTTTCGACTCCATTTTTGATATTATTATTTTTGAAGCGTTTGTCAATTGGTCTATATAAATATTGTCATAGGAAGCGACAAAAGAATCGAAAGCGTTTCCGTCTATTACGGTTATAGGTTTAAGAAGAGTAATTCTTTCGTATTCTATTTGTTTTATATTTTTTATTATATTTCCTAATTTTGCCACGCCCGTAGGTTCGACTATTAAATACTCAGGGTCTAGAGTATTTGCTATAGTTAGAATAGAAGTTGCAAAATCTTGCTTCATAGAACAGCATACGCATCCCTCGGTAAGTTCCCAAATATTCATTCCTTCGTCTTTAAGCATATTGGAATCTATATCCACATCGCCATATTCGTTTTCCAATATTACGAAATCTCTTTTAGTTTTATTAGCCATTTCTTTTATTAAAGTGGTTTTGCCAGCTCCTAAAAAACCCGAAACTATAAGTATTTTCATGATTTATCCCGTTTAATTATTTTAATCGATTAATTGTTTAATTACCGAAGCCTTTTAAATATCAATTCTAGATTATCTAAAGTTTTAATTTTAATGCCGTCTGTCGTAAACTCAATCGAATAGGCTTTAGTTATATAATCTATATATTCCTTTTCTATTTCCGCAACTTCCGATTCTTCACTCATTTTAGTAGTCGATATATTTTTAAATAAAATATTATTTCCTCTTCTTATTTCATATTCTCCAAAATAAGTGTTAAATCCGCTGTATCCGTAAAATTCTCTTTCATAAAACGAAACTGTTATCCCCACATCGGCAAATATATTAACAAGCTGATAGGTTTTTCCGTTTAATGTGCTTACCGACATATTTAAAGTATCTCTAAAAGTAGAACATGAATTTATAAAAACAATAATAAGCATCAATATAATTTTTTTTATCATAAAATGATTCATAAATTTAAAATTCCTCGAATATCAAATTCTCATCCGACAGCAAAGTGTATATTATTAGTTTATCGCCTTTAATTTTGTATGATGTAGCATTTTTTAACATATTTAAATATTTGTTTTCCGCATCTCTATATTCTTTACTTGCTGTTTTTTTCGTGGTGGCTATGCTTTTAACGCTAAAAATATCCCCGTCCGTTAAATATTCGGAATAATAATTATTTATTGCCGAAAATCCGTAAACTTCTTTTTCTCCAAATTCTATGGTTATATTCATATCGGGATATACGCTTATTAATTTAAATTTTCTTCCGTTGAGTTCGGTTCTTATTTCAACTTCTTCGTTTTCTTCGTTATTTTGAACTTCTTTAATATTTAAAGTAGTGGAGCAAGAATATAATATAAATAAACTTATTATTATAAAATTATATTTCATAATTAACATGAATCCTTTTTATATTTTCGGTATAAAAATTTTTTTTTATTAGAAACTCATTAAATTATAAAAGTTATTATTCCAAATAAGCGTAATGAAACTGAAATTCCATAAGAGGAGTCGCCACATAATCTCTTAATCTTTTGCTTACGAGCAGAGGATTTGAAGGATTATATATTGGAATAAGAACATTATCTTCCGATACTAAAACTCTTTCGGCGTCATGCATAGCTTTCATTCTTACATTTTGGTCGGACGATTTCCTTGCCGTTTCTATGTATTTGTCAAATATAATATTGCTATAGCCGGCATAATTTTGAGGACGATAACTTAAATAATTTTCTAAAAATGTCATAGGGTCGCTGTAATCTCCAATCCATATAGTTCTCATAATCTGATAATTTTTTTCTAGTCTCATTTGCTGATAAGCCGCCCATTCCATAGAAGATATTTGCAAATCCACTCCCAAATTCTCTTTCCACATCTGCTGAATCGCCTCCGCAACTTGTATATAAATTAAGTCCGAAGTAGTTTTATATTCCAAAACGGGAAAACCTTCTCCATTAGGATAACCCGCTTCCGCCATAAGTTTTTTAGCCATAGCGACATTATTCGAATAACCTTCTTTTGAAATATCCAAATATTCCCCGCCATTTTCTCTGAAATCTCCCTGAACATCGTAGGCGCCCACGGGAACCCAAGCGCTTGTCGGAGATTTTGCCGTTAAAGCGACTTTTTCAACTATATAATTTCTATCTATAGCCAAAGATAAAGCTTTTCTTATTCTTTTATCTTTAAGAATTCTATCGGTATCGTTTATGCCAAAAGCTACGGTAGAATAATAAGGAGCTATATCGAGTATTCCCTGCTTCTTCAAACTTTCTATATCTTGAGACAATACTTTAACCGAAAAATCCAAAGAACCTTCTTTAATTCCCGCTAAAGCCAAAGTAGCATCTTGCATCATAATGAATGTAATTTTTTCGGGAATTATATCGTCTTTATTCCAATAATTTGTATTTTTTATCATAACTATTCTTGAATCGGGGCTTTTTTCCGTCATTATAAAAGCGCCATTTCCGATATAAGTTTCGGGATTTAAAGTCCAATTATCGCCGTATTTTTCTATAATGTCTCTTCTAACGGGAGCAAATATAGGATAAGTCAATATATCTAAAAAATAACCTGTTGGAGATTCCAATTCTATTTCCAAAGTATAATCGTCTATAGCTTTTACTCCCAACCTCTCTTTAGGAAGTTTTCCTGCCAATATTGAAGATGCATTTTTTACATATTCTATAAAGGATGTATATTCCGCTCCGCTTAAAGGGTCAGCAGCCCTTCTTAAAGCGTAAACAAAATCGTTTGCCGTTACTATTTTTCCATCCGTCCATTTTGAGTTGGTTCTTAAAGTAAAAGTGTATTTTAGTCCGTCTTGAGATATATCGAAACTTTCCGCCACTCCGTTTTTTAAGTTGCCGTCTTTTCCTTTGATAATCAAAGTTTCAAAGGCATGTCGCGGATATACGAAATCGTTTCCCGATAAAGTCGGGTCTATAGTTTTTGGTTCTTCTCCCGCGTTTATAAACAATTCTTTTGAAGAACGATTTTCTTCTTTATTAATCGAACATGAAAAACATAAAAAGCATATAGAACATAACAAAGATAATAAACAAATGATAAAATATTTTTTCATTATAAAATTCATAAAATACCTCTCCGACAATAATCAATAAATAATATAATACTATATAAATAAAATAATTCAATAAAATATATGATAAGTTTATAAATATTTGTAAAATAAGTAAATTTTCTAATAGCATTTAATTTTTTATCGATAATAAAAAAGGTATCTAATATAATCGGAGTTTAAAAAGTGCCAAGATACGAACAGTATAAAAAAAAATATAGAGGCGTAAATTATACAAGACAGATAAAAAACGAAAGCAAGGAAATAAATTTTAAAAAACCTCTGATAATATCTGTAGTTTTTATAGTTTTTGCCGCATTAATATTTTCAATTATAAAAAATTATTCGCCGATAGTGGATATAGCGATAAAAGATTTTTTTAGCATTAATCACAGAGAAGCGGTCGCTTTGGGAAACGCCGAAATATCGGAAGATAATTCGGATAGAATGAGTTTTTTAAGCAATATTCCTTTATTTAGTTTTTTTATTAAATCGGATACAAACGAAACTTTATCTATTACGGCTTATGAAACGAATTCAAAATTGGAAACCTATTTAAACGATAACGAAACCGATAATCTAAACAATTCTTATCCGATAAACAGAGAATCTTTGCTTCCATTTTTTAACGAGAATCATAATAATTCGAGCATATATAGAGAAAGTCAGAATATTTCGGAAAATATAGAAAATGCAGAAAATAATAGTGGTGGAAATAATATTAACGATAATAAAGAAAATAAACCTTATAATTATATCGAACAAATGATAATAGAAAGCAGGAGAGATAATAATTCTGCAAATATTACAAATAATAATTCCGTGAAAAATGACAATACGATTAATAATAATTCTTCGATTTCCAATTCCTCTAATTCTCAAACTACGAGCATATTTCAGGATATTTTGAAACCAAAAGAAAATGCAGATAATGTAATAAAAACTATGAAACCCGCTTCAACCGTTTTTAGTCAAGAAGTTCCGAGTTATATGCAAAATAATAATAACAACAATAATCGAAATAACGGAAATAGTAGAAATAATAATAGAACGAACAATAGTTTAAATTATAATAATTATTTTAACGACATTGAATATAAAAACGAACCGACTGAAAACGAAAATAATAGAGAGAGAATAATCAATACTTCGCAAAAAAATGATTATAAGAAATATTATAAATCAAATGATAACAATAGGGTAAGCAGAAAAAATATAATAGAAGAGACGATTTTTAATAATCAAAATTCTCAAAAAACTACGGATTATGACAGAGTAATTAACGATATGGTTAATCCGAATAAAGTAGTTAGGGATAATAACGAAGGCAATAATATAAATAATATAAAAAATCCTCCAAAAAATTCTTCGGGAAATTCTATAAGAAATTCTACAAAAATAAACGATAACGACAAAAAAGAAATAATGAAAAAAGCTAAAAATGATGTTGCAAATTATAAAAGACAAAAAGCTAATAACAGAATAAACAGAGATTTTAATAATATAAAAACAAAATCCAAAGACGAAGGAATTTATTTGGTAGAATATAACGAAAATACGGGAGCGATAACTTTAATATTTAGAAACAGAAATTTTAACGACAATGTTTCAATAGAAAACGCCATAAAAACTCTTCTTAACGGAGCTACCGACTACGAAAATAATAAAAATATAATAAGCTGTATTCCAAAAAATACCGAACTGCTCGACATATTCGTTGAGGACGATATAGTTTATTTGAACTTTAACGAAGATTTTGAATTTAATCCTTTGGGAAACGAGGGAACTATGATTCAAATTTATCAATTGGTATATACGGCGACTCAATTCGAGGGAATAGACAAAGTAATATTTTTAATAAACGGTAATTTGAACGAAACCATAGGAGCGGAAGGTTCTATAGAAAATACCGCTTTCACAAGATTTTAGAATTCTTTTTTGTATCGTCATCGCCGTAAGGCGCACAGAGTGGGCGAGCGTAAGCGTGGCAATCCAATTCAGAACTTCGTTAACTTTCTTAATAACAAGGGGTTTTTCCTAAAGGACGCCGTTGGCGAACCCCTTGTGTGCTTTTTTCTGAATTATTAACACAAGGGGCTGAAGCCGCCTTGTTATTAGAGTTTAGAATTCTATTTTGTTTGGATTGCTTCACTTCGTTCGCAATGACGACAAATAAAAAAATTCCAACGACAAAAACCTTAAACAAAAAAAGGCGACGCACTAACGCAATCGCCTTAAGGTTTATTTTATCTAATATTTATTCATTTACAAATTGACATTCAAATGGTGAAGCATCAATATATTGTTTGTCAAATTTACTATCATTATTAAAAGTAACAGTAATTTTTGTAACTTTTCCAGTTAAGTTGTTGGCTTCAAAATGAATAGAGCCGTTATTATCAGAAAAATTAGCCTTATTATCAGTAGAAGATAAAGCAGATTTGTTTAAATCAGTATGAAGGATATAACCGTCAAGGTTTCCTGTTATAGGCTTAGAACCTTCGGAGCCAGAACCATATTTTATTCCTGTGTCGTCAAATGTAGCCCAAAAATAGAAAGCGCTACCTAATAAAGCATCTCTTGACCTGATAGTTTTACCGATGAATTGAGCAAAACCTCTTGAATCTTCAAAGTCGATGTCTGTATATTCGTTGAAACCTGAAAAGTCGTTGCTTCCCGTTGGTTTGTTTTTACATG
>CAZRYV010000002.1:8617-34054 GCA_964604385.1 uncultured Brachyspira sp. | reverse complement strand
TATTTTATTTATGTTCAAAATAATTTAGTATTGACATTTTTATTATATAAGTTATTATAATTTTTATTAATTGTAGAATTTGTATGTTCCTATAATTAGCAATATGTTAACTAACAAGGAACAATTAATATTTTATTTATGTTCAAAATAATTTAGTATTGACATTTTTATTATATAAGTTATAATAATTTTTATTAATTGTAGAATTTGTATGTTTCTATAATAATTAGCAATATGTTAACTAACTATGAGTTATTAAATGAGTTTAAGCAATGAACCATATTTCAGTATAATTGTGCCCGTTTACAATACCGAAGAAATATACTTCAAAACATCGATAGAAAGCGTTATTAATCAAAGTTTTAGAGATTATGAGCTCATCATTATAGACGACGCATCAACTATAAAATATCAAATAACAAATCATAACAACATTAAATATATACAAAATAAAACAAACAGAGGAACTCTTTATTCGAGGAAAATTGGCGCCAGAGAAGCTAAAGGAAAATACATTATATATCTTGATGCTGACGACAAACTTGCAGACAATGCACTTCAGACAATATATAATTACATTGATAAAGAATACGACATTATTCACTTCAGCGTAAAAGCAATATCCTTAAACACAAATAAAAAAGAAAAAATTAAAGAAGAAAAGAAAACCGCTTGGTATCTCTCCTCTAAAAGAAGCGTCATAAACGAAAATTATCTTTTCAACGAATGCTTAAGTGAAAAACTACCGCATAATATGTGCGGTAAGGCTTTCAAAACTGAAATTATAAAAAAAGCTATCGAATATATAACAGACGCTCATTTGATTCACAGCGAGGATATGCTCCAATGTTTAATAACAATATATTTTGCCAAAACTTATAAAGCTATTAAAGAAGAACTTTATATATGCCACAACGACGCAGGTTATAGCAATAAAAATATTTCTAAATTGACCGATGAAAGATTTGAGAAAACTTGTTCGGATACGAAAACGACACTAAACGAATTTTATCATTTCATTTCTAAACAGAATAAAGAAGTTTTGCATTATTACGATTATCTTAAACTTTATCACAATCAATATCAATATCTGATTAATAAAACTAATAACGAAGAGCGATATTTGGATATTATAAATAAATATTTTGATAAGAAATTGATAGTAAAGTATAAAGAAGTTGAAAACTTACATAAATATTATTTGACGCCTTTATATATACAAGAAGAGATAAATAAAAAGTTGCTTCCTTATTTCTTCTCAATAATCTTTTACGGATATTATATCAACATACGGATATTTGGAATAACCATAACATTAAAAACAAACAAATGTTGTGATAAACCAATCGTTGTTAGTGTGAGTAATTTATTGAGGGGTTTATTTTCAATTAGTATAAATAAAAATGAGAAGTTTATTAGAATATTAGGCTTAAAAATATTTATCCAAAGGAGTTCTATGAATAATGCTTAATGAAAATGTTTTTAAGCCTTTAGTGTCAATAATTATTCCAGTTTATAATGGAAGTAATTATATTAAAAAAGCTATAGAAAGCGCATTAAATCAAACTTATAGAAATATAGAAATTATAGTAATTAACGACGGTTCTCAAGATGAAACGGAATACATAGCTAAATCTTACGGTTGTAAAATAAAATATTATTATAAAGATAACGGAGGCGTTTCTAGTGCATTAAATTTTGGAATAAGAGAAGCGAAAGGGGATTATATCTCTTGGCTTTCACATGACGATGTTTATTTTGAAAATAAGATAGATAGACAAATTGAAGAATTAAAAAATATAGATAGAAATACTATTTTGTATTCAGGTTATGAATTAATAAATGATAAATCGGAATTTTTAGGAACTTGGGAAATTTCGTATAAAAAAGAATATAGAAAATTAAATAATAGTTTTTACGCTTTATTATTATTATCAGCAGCATTAAATGGATGTTCGTTGCTGATTCCTAAAAAAGCGTTTTACGAAGTATCTTTTTTTTGCGAAGATTTAAAATGCACTCAAGATTATGATTTATGGTTTAAGATATTTAAATATGGCTATAAGATAAAATATATACCCGAAGCTTTACTTCAATATAGACAACATGAAAATCAAGATTCTAAACAGAAACTTAATATCGTAGCTGACGAAGGTAATAGATTATGGATAAATATGATTTCTAATTTAGACAAAAATAATTATAAAAATATTTTTTATAATGAATACTCTACATTAAAATTGTTAAGAAGTCATTTAAATTCAATGCCTTATGATAAAACTTTAGAATTTATAGATAAAAAGCTAAATATTTTGGAAAGTGAAAATAAAAAATATTATGAATTAAATAATAAAATATCAATAATTATAAATTTATTAAAATCGCATTCTAATATAAATAAAATAATCGATTCTATAACAGCTCAAGAATATGATAATATAGAAATAATTTTTATAACAAATAAAAATATAGATTATCTTAATAAATATTTATGTAAATTGAAATATAAAGTATTAACTTTAGATAATATTAAAAATATTTTAGATTATATAGACGGAGATTTTGTCCAATTTATTAATAACGAGAATCTATTAATAGAAAACAAATTTAAAATTCAATTGAAAGAATTTATAAACGACCCGTCTGCAGATATTTCCTATTGTAATTATTATACTATTAAAGATAATAAAAAATATTATCCAAATGAAAAATCGTTATCTTTAAATGATGCGAAACAGTTTGAAAATATATTATATTTATGGAATAATCCAATATTCATTCCATTATGCTCGATGTTGATTAAAAAAGATTCCCTAAAAAATGTCGAGATATTATTAGAAAACGATTATTTAACCGTTTCTCAACTTGCTTTTAATAATAAATTTAAATTTGCAAATCATATTCTCTGTTATTTCAATAGATATGATAATACAGATTATTATAAAGCGCTTTATAATGAAATGCAAAATACTAAATTTATATTAAAACTATATTCGGAATATATATGTTTAGACGAATTTTATAAATATAAAAACGAATTATTAATTAATTATTTTAGAAAAAAAATAAAGCGCCCCCATACTCCAATTTTTTTAATCGACAAAAATCTAAGCTATATTTATATATACTTATTTTTATTTTGCATGAAAATAAAAATAAGTATAAAGAGAAGCGATAAATTAAGTTATAAAATCTTTTTGTTTTTGTATCGTATTTTGCATAAGAAAGGAAATATAAAATGAAAGTAATGACTATACTTGGAACAAGACCGGAAATAATTAAACTTGCGGAAGTTATTAAAGAATTGGATAAATATGTAAATCATATATTGGTTCATACTGGACAGAATTTTGACTATGAATTAAACGAAATATTTTTTAACGATTTGGAAATAAGAAAGCCCGATTATTTTTTGAATGTTGCAGATTCTACTCTTTCTAAAACCATAGGAAATATTATCGCCTATTCGGACGAGATTATGGAAAAAGAAAATCCGGATGCCATTTTATTATATGGAGATACCAATTCTAGTCTTTCGATAATATCTGCAAAAAGAAGAAAGATTCCTGTGTTTCATATGGAGGCTGGCAATAGATGTTTTGACGAGAGAGTGCCGGAAGAGATTAACAGAAAAATAGCAGACCATCTTGCCGATATAAATTTAGTTATTACGGAACAGGCAAAGCATTATTTGGAAAGAGAAGGAATAGCCCCCGAAAGAATTATAAAAATTGGCTCTTCTATGAAAGAAATTTTTTGCAAATATAAAGACAAAATAGACAATTCCAACATATTAAAAAAATTATCTTTAGAAAAAGACAAATATTTTGTGGTAAGTTCGCATAGAGAGGAAGTGGTAGATATTAAAGAAAATTTAATCGATTTAATAGAAGCATTAAACGCTTTATGCGATAAGTATAAATATAAAATAATTTTTTCAACTCATCCTAGAACAAGAAAACTTATAGAAAAATTGGGAAATATAAAAGTTAATGAGAATATTTTATTTTCAAAACCTTTCGGATTCTTCGATTATATATATTTGCAGAAAAACGCTTTTTGCACTCTATCGGATAGCGGTACCATAACCGAAGAAAGCTCCATTCTTAATTTTCCTGCCTTAACTATAAGAAATGTTCATGAGAGACCCGAAGGCAACGACGAGGGAACTTTAATTATGTGCGGGTATAAAAAAGACAGGGTTTTGAAAGCGGTTGAAACTATTACTAAACAATATAAAGAGAATAAAAATCTTATGAGAATAGTTGAAGATTATAATGTTAACAATTTATCTTTGAAGGTAGTTAGAATAATTTTAAGTTATACGGATTATATTAACGAATACATTTGGAGGAAGAAATGAAGTGGAAAAATAAAGGACATGAATTTGACGAGTTAGGAGAAATATTCAAAAAAAATAAAGATATTTTAGTTATAGGAAGCGAAGAAAGTTTAAAATCTATAAAAGAAGAATTAGATTTTTTAGATATTAATATAGAGTATAGTTATTCTATATTAAATTATTTGAGCATTCCGTTTATAAGAAATAAAAAAATAGGCAAGAATAAAACTATAGTAATATCCGATAACAATAAAATTACTCTTAAAAAAATTCTTAAAATAAAAAGATTTAAACATAATAAAAATGTATTTTTAGGCGAAGATTTTTTGAGAGTGTATTTAAGTATTTATGCTATTTATGTATGCAATAAGGTGTATTCTGGAATATCAACCTGTATCGTTATGACGGATTATTGTTCTTTAAATTGCAAATATTGTCTAAATTACGAACCTTATATAAAAAACAAAAAGCATAGAGATATTAAATCCTTGAAAAAAGATGTAGATATTTTCTTTTTAGCTTTTGATCGAGTTAAATACTTTTCATTAACTGGAGGAGAACCGTTTTTATATCCTCATTTTGCAGAATTATTGAAATATATATCAAATAATTACGGACATAAAATACATACTTTGTGGTTTGGAACTAATTGTTCCATAATGCCAAGTGACGATTTATTAAATATAATAAAGGATTCTAATATAGAAATATGGCTCGATGATTATACAAAAAATGCTCCTCATACAAAAGATACATTTGAAAAACTTTTAAAAAAATGTAAACAAATGAATATAAAACATAGAGTATCAGACGAAATGATATTTATAAAAAGTTTTCCTCCCAAAATGGATTATACAAATTACACAGATGAACAATTAATTAATAAATACAATGGATGCCAAAATCCCGGTCCAGAATTAAGGGAAGGCGTGTTATATTCTTGTTGTTATTCAGGTTTTGCTGACAATGCAAATTTAGTGAAAGCTAAAGAATATGATATATTTGATTTACGACTATCAAATTTTGATACAGGGGGGGGGAAGCAGCTAGTAGAATTTAAATTATATTACTCTGAAAGAGGATACACAGAGTTTTGTAAATATTGCAATGGATTTTTTGGAATAAATAACATGGTGGATGAAAATGGAGTAACACAACTTAGGAAAAATGAAATTTTAGATTGGGATATAAATAATCCTACTTATCTATAACTTGGAGATAAAATGATATATTTAAATACGGAAATAAAAAATAACTATGACGAATATAGTTTTTGGAATTGGTTCAAAAGGGAATTCCCATCTAGCAAATTTGAAGTTCCTTCCGAATTAAAAGATGAAGATATAGTTTTAAGAGATTCTACTTTAGGTTTTTTACCAATTATTGGAAAACAAGTGACTTTATGTTGGGAGTTATATCCTAAAATGGCAAATTTTTTTAGTATAGATATGTATGATAATGTGATGCAAAAAATATATGAGTCGGCAAGATATTCTACTTATCGAACTGTGGCTACAAAAGAAAGCGTAAAGGATTATAGACGCTTTGGCTCGGTTGATATTATACCGATAGGTGTTGATACAAATGTATTTAAACCAATGAATGATAAGGTAAAATTAAAAGAAAAATATAATATTCCAAAAAATAACAAAATAGGAATTTGGATTGGAACTTATCACCCAATAAAAGGATTTGACGAACTTTTAAAATATGCTTCAGAAAATCCAAATATTTATTGGATTGTTATATGGGAATGTCAACAAGAAGCTTTAGAAATGCCAAACGCTTCAAATTATGTCCAGATTCCACAGTTGCAAATAGCCGAATTAATAAATTGTGCAGATTTTTTCTTATCTACTAATAAATTAAGTTCATATTCTATGGTTGAATGGGAAGCTATGTCTTGCAATATCCCGTTTGTAATTATTGAGACTTCTAAAAGAGAATTTTACCCGAGCGAAAATCCTAGAGATGATGTATTTGAAAGAGGTTGGGATAGAGTTTCGGTAAAAAATAAATGGGAAAATTTTTTATCAGATAGAGGGATTAAGTGGTAAAAATATCTATAATATGTCTTATTTATAAATCTACCAAACTCGCCGATTGGGTTTATGAATCCTTAATGGAATACACCCCTATGCTTAAAAATAATGAGGCTGAATTTTTCTTTGTAGCCAACGACCCTACTGATGAAGTTATCGCACATTTGATAGAAAAGAATTATAATTTTATTATCAACGAAAACAAAATTTTATCGGAACAAGAACTATTTTCTCAAGGATACGGAATGCCAGAATATATCGGCAGAGTATATAGAGGATATAACCAAGGGATATTGCATGCAAAGGGTGAAAGAGTAGTTTTAATTAATTCTGATAATTATTTTTCCCCAGATTGGCTTGAAAATCTAATTAAATATTCTGAATTTAAAAATGTGGTATCTTCTCAAATAGTTGAACCGGGAGATATTATTTATGGCGGTTTTTACCATGCGGCTTTAAGGGCTAATTTTGGACAGACGGTTGAAACTTTTGAAAAAGAAAAATTTTTGCAATATGCTATGAAAAATAAAAAGACTGGACTTAAACGGGGGGGGGGCGTTCATGCCTTGCATATTCTATAAAGAGATTGCTTTATATGCGGGACTTTACCCCGAAGGTAATATAGCTGGCGAAGATTATAATACCATAATTAGATTTGGCGATGTAGATTTATACGAAAGATTTATGAAGCTAGGTATAGAACATTATACCTCATTAGACAGCATTTCTTATCATTTAGAGCAGGGAGAAAAAAATGAAGAAGAAAGAGATAAAAAATTACAAATTAATATTGATGAGAATATAAAAAACAAATATAGGGTAAAACCATATAATAAGTTTTTAAGTCTAAAATTATCAAATATTAATATAAAATTATATCCATCTTTTTCTTATGATTCAATAATAAAAAAAATTATATCTAATGAAATTGATTATATTCATTATTATTTTAGAAATCAAATTACAAATAAAAAAAATAAATTAATCAATTCTATAGCTTGGTGGATACCAAATAAAAAATTGCGTGAAAAATTTAGAAATAAATTTTTAATTTAAAAGGATATTTATAATATGGAACAAAATAAAAAATTAAATATTAGTGAAGAATTTAACCCATTAGTGTCTATAGTCATACCCGTTTATAACGGTGCTAATTATGTCGCCGAAGCTATAGAAAGCGCATTAAATCAAACTTATAAAAATATAGAAATTATAGTGGTTAATGACGGCTCTACAGATAATACGGAAGAGGTAGTTAAAAGTTACGGAGATAAAGTTAGGTATTTTTATAAGGAAAACGGAGGAACTTCCACAGCATTAAATCTTGCAATTAAAAATATGAAAGGCGAATATTTTTCATGGCTTTCGCATGACGATATGTATTATCCTAAAAAAATTTTTTATCAAATAGAAGAATTAAAAAAATTAGAAAACAAAGATACGATTATAATGACGGACCATGATGGCATAAACCAAAATTACGAGATAACATACAAAACAAATTATATTTCTCATTATAACGCTTATCCTCCAAGAATTAACTCGAATATACATCCAGTCATATATATGCAAACGCATGGTTGCACGCTTTTAATTTCTAAAAAATGTTTTGATAAATGTGGGATTTTCGACGAAAAGCAATTAGTCGCTCAAGATTTTGAATTTTTTTATAGGATTTTTAAAGAATTTCCTCATAAACTTATAAGCAAAGTTCTTGTTACCGCTAGAGATAGCGATAACAGACAAGGCATTAGAAGTAAAGTAAGAGGCAGTTTAGAATATTCTAACCTATTTATTTCTATTATAGAATCGTTGTCCGAAGACGACATAAAACTATTGGCACCAAGCAAATTTGATTTTTACATCGATATAAGAAATTTCTATGAAACAATTGGATATATTGAAGCGACAGAATACATTAATAAAAAATTAATTAGAAATTTACAAATAGGGCGAAACGATTTGATTGGAAATAAATTAGGTGGACATGATTTGCATCTATATTTAAGAGAAAAATTTATAGATTCTATACATTTAGTAGGAAATAAAGATAGCGATGACATTAATACTTTTAAATATTTTAATCCTAACGATACTAAAAAAACTATACAATTTATAAAAAGTAAGTTCTTTATTGAATCAAGCATAATTCATTTACATACAATTCATAATAATTTAATTGACCTTATGTATTTGCCGTTAATGAGCAGATTAAAACCAATTGTTTGGACAATACATGACCCTTGGGCTATAGGTGCTCATTGTGTCCATCATTTTGATTGCCAAAAATGGAAATCGCATTGTTATGATTGCGAATATTTAGACAAACCATTTGAATTAAAAACGGATGATACGGCGCTTACTTTTGAAATAAAAAAACGCTCTATTCAAGATTCAAATATAACAGCAATAGTAGCTTCAAAATGGATGGAAAATAAAATTAAAGAGTCTCCGTTATGGTATGGGAAAAAAATATATAGAATACCGTTTGGTATTAATCATAATATATTTAAGCCAAGAGACATAACAGAGTCTAAAAAAGAATTGGGTATATATGAAAATGCTTTTGTCATTATGTTTAGAAGTGAAAAGAGCGAATATAAAGGTTTAGATATAATAAAGAAAGCTTTAGAAAATATAAAATCGGAAAGAGATATCGTGTTAATAACGGTTTTTAAAAAATCATTATTGAAAGAATTTAAAGACAAATATAAAATAATTGAATATGATTTTATAAAAAATGATTATCAACTTGTAAAACTATATCAAGCCTGCGATATATTTTTAATGCCTTCAAAACAGGAAGCATTCGGTATGATGGCTATTGAGGCTATGAGTTGCGGTAAAACGGTTTTAGCTTTGGAAGGAGAAGGAACGGCTTTACCCGATATAATAAATTCTCCACAATGCGGTATAGCCGTAAAAGAAGAAGAATATACTGAAAAACTTCAGTATCTAATAGATAATCCAAACGAGATTATAGAGAGAGGCAAAAAATCATTGGAGTTTGCTAGAGAAAATTATAATAAGGACATTTATGTCGATAGAATAATTAATGTTTATAAAGAAGTCATTAATAATCATAAAATAGACGATACGCATAAATTGATACTTAATCAATTATATAAATATATGAACGATTATAAAGCGATTGAAATTAAAGATTATAAGAATAAAAATTTAATATTGTTTGGATTTTATTATAATAACAAATATTTTACTACATATTTATTTGGAATAAAAATAACTTTCAAAAAGAAAGTTAGTAAAATAAATATGGTAAAAAAACAAATTATATTTTTTGGCATAACTGACGATGAAAAATATTTTACGGTATATTTGTTCGGAATAAAAATAACCACTAAAAAGAATATTGATGGAGAATAATATAAATGAATAAACTTTTAATATTAGGTGGAACGGGAATGTTAGGCAATGCCGTAGTTCGTCATTTTCAAAACGATAATAATTATGAAGTATATTTTACTTACAGAAACGAAAAAGTCGCTTTCGATAATTTTAAAAATAAAGATAAAGCCGTTAGTTTCGACTGTATTAACGAAGATATTTCAATTTTGCCAAAAAATATAGATTATATAATTAATTGTATCGGCATAATAAAACCCTTTATGTATAACGATATAAAAGACTCTATTTTAATAAATTCCGTATTTCCGCATAATGTTTCAAGATGGTGTAAAGATAATAATATAAGAATGATTCATATCACCACTGACTGCGTGTTTTCTGGACTTAAAGGAAAATATAACGAATTGGATTATCATGACCCGCTTGACGACTACGGCAAATCAAAATCTTTGGGAGAGCCTAAAAATGGATGCATGATATTGAGAACAAGCATAATAGGAGAAGAAATACATAAAGGGGCAAGTTTAATATCATGGACTAAATTACAAAAAGGAAAAGAAGTAAACGGATATTTGAATCACTTTTGGAACGGCGTGACGACTAATCAATACGCCAAAATATGTCAAAAAATTATAGAGAATAACTTATACGAAGAAGATTTGTTTCATGTACATTCTAAAGACACGGTAAGCAAGTATCAAATGCTTGGTTATTTTAATAAAAAATTTAATTTGGATTTAAAAATAAATCCTTATATTACAAATCCTATATGCGATAGGAGTTTATCGACTGTCAAGAATTTATGCGGGAAACTCGATATCCCGACAGTTGAAGAACAGATAAACGATTTGGAGGATAGTCATGTTTAAAGATAAAACTTTGCTTATAAGCGGAGGAACCGGTTCTTTTGGCAATAAAATGCTTAAATATTTTATCTCAAACACAAATATAAAAGAAGTCAGAGTATTTTCAAGAGATGAAGAAAAACAAGACAGGATGAGAAACGAAATAAAAGACGATAGGATAAAATATTATATAGGCGATGTTAGAAATTATAAAAGCGTTTATGACTCTTTATACGGCGTAGATTTTGTATTTCATGCGGCGGCGTTGAAACAAGTTCCTTCATGCGAGTTTTACCCTATAGAAGCCGTAGAAACGAACATATTGGGTTCCAATAATATGATAGATGCATGCATTAAAAATAAGGTGAAAAGTTTGGTAATGCTTTCCACCGATAAGGCGGTATATCCCATAAACGCCATGGGAATGACTAAAGCTATAATGGAAAAATTAATGATATCGAAATCAAGAAATATTATGGACGAAAATATAACCTTATGCGCCACAAGATACGGAAATGTTATGGCATCTAGAGGTTCCGTTATTCCTTTATTTATAAAGCAATGTAAAGAAAATAAGCCGATTACGATAACCGACCCGAATATGACTAGATTTTTAATGTCTTTGGAAGAATCCGTAGAGTTGGTATTATTCGCTTTTAACAACGCTAAAAACGGAGACATTTTCGTTCAAAAAGCGCCGGCTTGTACAATTATGGATTTGGCTTTGGCTATAAAAGAAATATTTAATGCCAAAAACGAAATAAAAATAATAGGCATAAGACATGGCGAGAAAACTTACGAGACTTTAATTAATAAGGAAGATATGACAAAAACAGTAGATTTGGGCAATTTCTTTAGAATACCGGCGGATACTAGAGATTTGAATTACGATAAATATTTTATAAAAGGAGACATAAATATAGCCTCCGAAGAAGAATATAATTCCAACAATACAAAAAGATTAAATAAAGACGAAGTGAAAGAAAAACTTTTAAATTTGGATTATATAAAAAATGAACTTTCTATATTATTATAAGGTTAATTAATTATGAATAAAAACGGAAATGACATAACAGTAATAGGCGGACTTGGACATGTGGGTTTGCCTCTATCGATAGCGTTTGCCAACAGTGGCAAAAAAGTGTGCATTTATGATATTAACGAGAATGTATACAATAAAGTTAAGAGCGGTATAATTCCTTTTTATGAGGAAAATATGGAAAAGATGTTGAAAGAAGCTCTGAAAGACAATACTCTTAATTTAAGCTTAAAACCGGATGTTATAAAAGAATCTAAAGTAGTAATTATAATAGTCGGCACTCCGGTAGACGAACATTTGAATCCTACTTTTTCAACTATAAGGAATATGATATATGATTTGATTCCTTATATAAATAACGAACAGTTAATAGTATTGCGTTCTACTCTTTATCCCGGAATATCTTCCAAAATTAAAGATTGGCTAGCTCAAAAGAATTTATTTCCAGATATAGCTTTTTGTCCCGAAAGAATTTTGGAAGGGAAGGCTATGGAAGAACTTTATTCTCTTCCGCAAATAATATCTTCGTTTACGGAAAGAGGATTGAATAGAGCTAGAGATTTATTTTCTCTTCTGACAAAAGAAATTATAGTTCTTGAACCTATGGAAGCAGAGCTCACAAAATTATTTACGAATGTTTGGAGATATATAAAATTTTCTGTCTCCAATCAGTTTTTTATGATAGCAAACGATTATGAACTTGACTTTTATAAAATATACGAGGCTATGACTTATAATTATCCACGAGCAAAAGATTTTCCTAAAGCGGGTTTTGCGGCGGGACCTTGTCTATTTAAAGACACTATGCAACTTGGAGCTTTTAATAACGGTAATTTTCACTTGGGGCATACGGCTATGTTAATAAACGAAGGACTACCAAATTATATAGTAAAGTCTTTGTCTTTGAAATATAATTTAAAAGACAAAACTGTCGCTATTTTGGGAATGGCTTTCAAATCCGAATCAGACGATATAAGGGAATCGTTAAGTTATAAATTAAAGAAAATACTTTCAATATACTCAAAAGAAGTTTTGTGTTCCGACCCTTATGTTAAAGATTCAAATTTGGTTTCATTGGAAGAAGCGTTGGATAAGGCTGATATAATTATCATTGGAGCGCCTCATAAAATATATAAAGAATTTAAAACTAATAAAAAAGTAGTGGATATTTGGAATCTTTTAGGAATGGGAGCAATAATATAATGGATTTAAATAAATTATATTCAAACAGATTTAACTCAAAAGAAATAGAATTTAAAAATAAAATGTGGAAAATTTTATGCGAAGATTTTTTTCAAAGATTTATAGACAGCGAGGATACGGTGCTTGATACCGGTGGCGGATATTGCGAATTTATAAATAATATTAAATGTGGCAGAAAAATAGCGGTAGATTTGAACGAAGATATAAAAAATTATGCAGATAAAAATGTTGAAGTTTATAATAAAAGCATTATGGATTTGGATTTTTTAGGAAATAATACCATTGATAAAGTTTTTATCAGTAATTTTTTAGAGCATATAGATAAAAATTCTATTTCGATTTTATTAAAAAATATAAATTTGAAAATTTCATATGGGGGGGGGGAAATCTTGATAATGGGTCCAAATATTAAATATTGTTATAGAGAATATTGGGATTTTTTCGACCACATTACTCCTTTAAGCGATAAAAGTATTATAGAGGCGCTTGAGATGAACGGTTTTGAAGTAGTAAAAGTTATCGATAGATTTTTGCCTTTTTCAACAAAAAGTAGTCTTCCAAAAAATATGTTTTTGATAAAGCTTTATTTAAAAATGCCTATTTTTTGGAAAATATTCGGAAAACAATTTTTTATTGTAGCCAAGAAAAAATAACAAAAAATAGTTAAAAATATAATTAAAATAATGAAATAAAAATTAAGGATATTATTATGAAGATTTTGATTACAGGTTCTGCGGGTTTTATATCGGGATATTTGGTTGAACAGCTTTTGGAAAGGGGACATACTATTATAGGAATTGACAACTATAGTAAATATGGAATTTTGGAAAAAAGCTACGATAATCACCCAAACTTTACAAAGGTAAACGGAGATGTTAAAGATGTTAGTTTAATGAAAAATCTTATAGAAGATTGTGACCAAGTCGTGGCAATTGCGGCTATGATAGGCGGCATAACCTATTTTCATGAATACGCTTACGATTTGCTTGCGGAAAATGAAAAAATTATAGCTTCTACTTTCGATAGCGCAATTTGGGCTTTCAAAAATAAAAAATTAAAGAAAATAAATGTTTTATCTTCTTCTATGGTTTTTGAATCAACCTCAAATTATCCTACCAAAGAAGGAGAACAATTTAAATGTCCTCCGCCGCTTTCAACATATGGATTCCAAAAATTATCCTGCGAATATTTTACAAAAGGCGCATATGAACAGTATAAACTTCCATATACTATAATTCGTCCTTTTAACTGTGTCGGAATAGGAGAAAGAAGAGCAAAAAATGAAAAAGAGATTAATTCGGGAAATGTTAAACTTGCTATGAGTCATGTAGTCCCGGATTTGGTTCAAAAAGTTCTTAAAGGACAAGACCCTCTTCATATACTCGGCAGCGGAAATCAGATTAGGCATTATACTTATGGGGGCGATTTGGCAAAAGGAATATGCATTTGTATAGAAAATGAAAAAGCTATAAATAATGATTTTAATATTTCAACTGCAGAATCGACTACGGTAAAAGAATTGGCTTCTCTTATTTGGAAAAAAATTAATGGAGATAAACCGTTAAATTTTATATCGGATACTCCATATCAATATGATGTTCAAAAGAGAGTTCCTTCGGTTGAAAAGGCTAAAAATATTTTGGGTTTTGAAGCTAAAACTACCTTATCGGAGATGCTTGATGAAGTTATACCTTGGATTAAAGAACAAATAGAGTTTGGAAATATATAATGTTAAATATAATAGTTCCCGTATATAACGAAAAAGACAATATAGTAAAGCTGCTTGAAGAGATTAAAAATAATATAACCGTCAAAATAACTTTATATATAGTATATGATTTTGACGAAGACAATACTATAGAAGCCGTAAATCAAGTTAAAGATTTATATAACTTCCCGATTAATCTCATAAAAAATAATTACGGTTCGGGAGTCTTAAATGCAATTAAAACGGGACTGTATATTGAAAATACAAATCCAGCTTTAGTAATAATGTCGGATTTATCTGATAGTTTGGAAATAGTTGACGCTATGTATAATAAAATATCCGATTACGACTTGGTTTGCGGTTCAAGATATATGAAAGGCGGAAAGCAAATAGGAGGTCCGTTAATAAAAGGGCTCATGTCAAGATGCGCCGGAATTAGTTTGCATTTTCTTACGGGAATAAAAACTCATGATGTTACCAATAGTTTTAAAATGTATTCTCGGAAACTGCTAAATAATATAACCATAGAAAGCAACGGAGGATTTGAACTTGGAATGGAGATAACCGTAAAAGCTTACTTGTTAGGTTATAAAATAACCGAAGTTCCTTCAACTTGGAAAGACAGAGTCGAAGGAAAAAGCAGGTTTAAATTATTTTCTTGGCTTCCTAAATATCTGCATTGGTATTTTTATGCTTTAACAAATAAAAGAAAGAAAAAATAAAGGATTTTATATGTCATTTAATATTAATAAATTTATTGAAAATAAAAATATATTTATAGTAGGTTTAATATTAATGATAATATTGATTTTGACCTTAATTATTATATTTTCTGTATTAGGAAGTAAAACAAGAATTGGATATTTAGATTTTAATTTAAATACTGATAAAACTTTGGAATTAAACTATTTAACGGATATTAAAGAAGATTTCATTATAGATGATAAATTGGATGAAAAAAGTTTAAATAATTATTTACTAACAAATGAAAATATAACAAATTATGTATATCATTTTAAGATGGGATATTACGATAAAATTTTTAAGCATAGCGATATTTACGGAGTTTATCCCGATTTATCTAATTTGCCCGATTATATTAAAGAAGCGGAAATGGATATGGCAGGAAGTCCTTTTGGTAATTTTGTTTCTAGTAAAATAATTGAAGAGGATAGAATTGATAATATAGAATATATTTTAAAAATACATAATAATATAATAATTATATTATTTATTTTATTGATATTTTTATTACCTAAATTTAAATATTCAAAATTTTTGTATATAGACTTTATTATAATAATTTTTATTTTGATGATTATAAGAAAACCTGAGGCTATATTTAAGTATCAAGTTTTAATAGATGACGCTTTATTTATACAATCATTTTTAGATAATCCATTAAAGTCTATATTTGTATCTTTTAATGGATATTTTAATGTAATACCCAGCTTAATTACTGCATTATCTTTGATTTTGAGTCAATTATCAGGACAAGGAATAACATTAACGCCCTTTTTTATGAATATATTTTCTGGAATCGTTGGCGCATTTTGTATATCATATATTTTAACCAATAGATTTGAATATTTGGGCTCATTGCGAATCCGTTTATTAATAAGTTTATTAATTATATATATGCCGTATAGTCTTCAAATATTATTATATGCCACAAACCTGCATTGGATATTGGCATATTTTTTATTTCTAATATCATTAGATATAGTAGTCAAAAGAAAAATTCCAAAAAAGGGGGGGTTATTAATATTTATATTTTTATGTTCTTTATCTTCCATATATGCTGTTTTTTTATCTATAGCTGGAGTAATATATTTATTCTATACAATAATAGAATTTAAAAAGAATAGATATTATAGAATTATTATAAATACTATAATATCTATTATAGTATTAAATTTAGGAACTCTTATTCAAATTGTTAAGATTTTATTAGCAGGCAGGACTTCAGGCGAGAAAAATATATTTATTGGTTTTATATCGTTATTTACTTCAATAATTACTAGATTATTTAGCTATTCTTTTTATATACCTATAGAGAATAAATCTTTACTAATATTATCATTTTTGTTTTCTATGGCTGTATTTATTTTACTAATAAGAATAAATCTTAAAATAGATAGGTTATTTATCCTTTTATATTTTATACTTTCAGTATTGTTTGTTCAATTTGGAACAAATTACTATTTTTTAGATAAATATATTTTTAGTAATTTTAGGTATAATTTTTTACCAATATCTATAATATTAACATATATATTTTCTAATATAAATTTAAATTGCAAAATTGTATATACAAAAGATAATATAAATATAGGTTTAATATTAAAGCCTATTCATAAAATTGTATTTTCACTTTTAACTATAATTATTATTTTTATAAATTATTTTAATTATAATAAAAGTAATATTGGCGACTTTGTATATTATTATAATAATTGGAAAAATATTTCTAAACTATATAATAAAAATGGTAAAGAAAATATTTTTATATATGGCTCTTATACATATGGTATTAGCATTCCAGCCGATATCATATATTCTTATAATATAGAAGATTTTATTGCTAAAAATGATTCTCAAATTAAAGAATTTAATTATGAATTTGATAATAAATTTTCTTGGATGAAAAAGAATATTATTTATAAAATAGATTCTACAGATATTAATCAAATAACATCTGCCGATTATTTATTAAAAGAAAAAGCCTTATTATTTTTTTACGCTAAAGGAAATCAATCTATAGGAATAGATATTAATAGCGATGGAAATATTGATATGTATATTAATAATGGTAGCCTATTGGATAACGGGTATAGTTTTTATATTATTGATTTATCTAAATTTAAAGATATTAGTATAAATATTATTTTTGAACCTAATAATAGGTATGTATTTTTTAGCGATATTTTTATAATAAAGAAAACAAAAGATATTATATAAAAAATAAATGGAGAAAATAAAAATGAAGCATCATATAAATAAAATACTTTTATGTATAACAATCACTTATATTATTTTTTTGGTTCTATTTCATATACTTGGAGACAAAAATAGAATAGGGTATTTAAATTATTTTAATATTAATATTGAGAAAACATTATTAATAAATAATTTAGATATATTAGATATAGCTGAAAAAGAAATACAAAATAATAATGATATAAAAATTTATGTTTATGATTTCAGAATTAATTATTATGATAAAGTATTTAGAAACAGCGATATTTATGGTGTTTATCCCGATTTATCTAATTTGCCCGATTATATTAAAGAAGCTGAAATGAAAGAAAATGGAAATCCTTACGGAGTTTTAACAAGCGATAAATATTTACAATATGATGATAAAATAGATTTATATTATAAATTATCTTTAAAAAATTCATTGTATTTATATTTAGTTATACTTATATTAATAACTTTTATATTAAATATAAGTAAAAATAAACAATTCAGAAATATTTATAAGTTAATAAGTAATTTTATATACAACCCAATAAATGAATTTGAATATAACAAAGAAAATAAATATATAAATCTATACAATGTTATTTTCTTGTTAGTATCTATATCCATGTTTTTATTTATTATTTTCTTTGCAAATATTACTCCAATATTTGGCGATGATTATATATTTGCCACTAATTATGAAATTTATAATATTTATAATTTTAATGGTAAATTTTTTTCAAGAGGGAGACATATGGCAGAAATGTTTATACTTTTTAATATGCGTCCATTTGGTATGTTTTTTATAAATATTTTTGGATTAGAACCCTTTTGGGCATTAAAAATAAGTCAGACTATACTTTATACTTTATACTTTATACTTTGCGTTTTTTCGGTTTCTTATCTTATTTTTATATTTAATAATAAAAATAATTTTAAATTAATATTATTAACAGTCGCTCCTTTGGTATTTTTACTGTTCTATAAATGTGAAGTAGCTCAATTCTTTGTAAGAGTGGCAGCCTATGTTGCTACGGCGGGTATATCTATATTAGCTTGGCTTCCAATTGCTTATTATTTTGTATATTTAGATGAAATGAAATTTTTTAAACAAAATTATATTTTATCTATAAGCCTATGGATACCTATTATGTATTTTGGAACTTTTACTCAAGAGCCTTCCGTATGGCCACTTATTGGACTTACAGTAATGTTTATTTTATATTTAATAATTAAATTTAAATTTCCTAATTTTTTGTGTGAGAAAACTGATAGAAATTTTAAAATACCAATTTCTATTATAATATTGGTAATAACTCATTTAAGTTTTGCAATAATTGCATTTATATTAACAATGATGGGGATTAGAGGACAAAATCAACTTTCTTTAGAACTTGGCTTTCAAAATATTAAATTACTCCCGAGTGATAATTATGTTAAACTTATATTAATATTTGGCTTTATTTTATTAATATATCTAATTTATAATTTAGTTAAATATAGAAGAGTTAACAAACTTCAATATATACAAATTTCTTTAATATTAACTGGAATTATTGGAATATTATTGTTTTTATATATAAGAGTTTATTATGGAATAACTTTATGTTTGATTTTTATATTTATAGCTACAATTCTACAATTACTAAAATATTATAATAATAAAAAACTAATTTCTTCAATTACCATAGTATTATTAGCGGTAATTTTATATTTTGAATTGTTTTTAATGTATTCTGAAAAAGCTTATAATATCAAAGATA
Organism: uncultured Brachyspira sp.; assembly: GCA_964604385.1. Taxonomy (GTDB): domain Bacteria; phylum Spirochaetota; class Brachyspiria; order Brachyspirales; family Brachyspiraceae; genus Brachyspira. The sequence continues at coordinate 14,776 of CAZRYV010000002.1, read as the reverse complement.
AACCGGATATAATAATTCATGAGCTATTTGTAGAAGCTGAGAAATTAGGCAAAAAGGAAATAGTAATTAATAAAGATATTGACAAATATGAGCAGATTGCGAATTACATAACAATTAATTTTCCTATATATAATTCTTATATTTCTGAATTTATGCAAATGTATGGTATAACAAAAGATTTTATACCAATTTATCGTATAGATGATATAAGCCAGTTAAGTAACATACAGAATCAAACAAATAGAATAAATTATAGATAATATATAAATTATTATTAATTATATATGCATAATAATTAAAATGATAACTATAATAAAAAATTACAATTTAATGTCCGCATCCGCAATCACAGTCGGTTATTTTTATATCGCAGTCTTTCAAATCGGCAATCGGCTCTTCTTTCTCTCCCAAAGGATACAAAAGCCTTAAAGCGTTAAGAACGACTATAACGGTGACTCCCGTGTCGGCAAAAATCGCAAGCCACATAGAAGCGAGTCCCAAAGCTCCCAAAGTTATGGATGCAAATTTTATAACCAATGCGAGCAAAATATTTTGAATTACGACTATATGATTTTTTTTCGCAAGTTTAATTACCGTAGCGACTTTTGAAGGCTTATCGTCCATTATAACAACATCGGCGTTTTCTATTGCAGCATCCGAACCCAATCCTCCCATTGCGATTCCGATATCCGCTCTCGCCAAAGAAGGAGCATCGTTTATTCCGTCTCCCACAAATATTGAAGCTTTAGAATCTTTCATCATCTCTTCCAAAGAATTAACCTTATCGTCCGGCAAACATCCGCCTTTATAAACAGATATATTCATTTCGTTAGCGAATTTTTTTACTCTCTCCGAATTGTCTCCGCTTATAAGTCCCGTTTTTATATTCATATTATTTAAAGAAATTATAGCCTCTTTAGAATCTTCTTTAACGCTATCGTCTATAAAAAATCCTCCCGCGTATTTTCCGTCTATTGCAATGTGAACATTAATATTTTTATTATAATTTTCAGGCAATTCTACATTATTTTGTTTTAATAATTCATGCCCGCCGATTATAATATTTTTACCATCAACTATGGAAGCAGCTCCTTTTCCGCTTATATCCTTATGATTAAAAATTAAATTATCTTCTATATTTCCGTAATTTTTTTTATAATATTCTACTATCGATATTGCAATCGGATGCGAAGAACCCGACTCGGCATGAGCTGCATATTTTAACATACTCGCATCATCGTATAATCCGCAGTTAAAAATTTCTTTTATGGAAAATTCTCCCTTTGTGAGAGTTCCCGTTTTATCGAAAACTACCGTTTGAACATTTGAAAGCAAATCCAAAAATACTCCGCCTTTTATCATTATTCCCAATTTTGAAGCTCTGCCAATCGAAGAAAAATAAGTTAATGGAATTCCAACCATAAAAGCGCAAGGACAAGAAACTACCAAAAGTGTAAGAGACCTTTTAAACCAATTATCGAAAACTTCTCCGCCATAAATTAAAGTCGGAATAATAGTTAAAGCAATTGCGCCGAATACGACAATCGGAGTATAAATTCCTGCGAATCTGCTTATAAGCTGTTCGATATTTGCCTTTCTATTTTGCGATTCCTGAACCAATTTCAATATTTTTGCGACAGAAGATTCTGCATATTCCCTTATAACTTTCGCTTTTATAGATGCGTCTCCATTTATAGTTCCGGCTAAAATTTCATCTCCCGCTTTAACCGATTTTGGCATACTTTCTCCCGTTAATGCTTTCGTATCGAGCCAACTTTCGCCTTCGTAAATTATGGAATCTAAAGGAACTTTTTCAAAAGGATTTATTATTATATTGTCGTTAATGCGAACTTTAGATATATCGACTTTTTCTATATTTCCGTTTTCTCCAATTATATTTGCAGAATCGGGACGAATCGACATTAAAGCGGATATCGTTCTTTTAGATTTATTAACCGCCATATCTTCAAAATAATCTCCTACTCTATAAAATATTAAAACAGCCAAAGCTTCGGGAAATTCATGAAGTATAATCGCTCCAATTGTTGCTATGCTCATAAGAAAACTCTCTCGCATAAATTTTCCTTTGATAAAATCCATAGCTGCATTTTTAAATACTTCTCTTCCCAAAATAAGATACGGAATAAAAAATATTATATATTCTATAATTCCATGAATTTTTCCATGAAGCGTGTATAGTAAAACCAACACTATACCTCCAAGTATCATTTCCAATATAAATAAAAATCTTTCTTTATTCTTTAACATGTTCATACCCCCAAGTATAAATTTTTTCTATATGTTCGTCATCGAGTCTATAAAATACATGAAGTCCGACTTTTCTTTTTTTTACAACTTTTGCCTGCCATAAAGTTTTTAAATGTTGGGAGATGGAAGGCTGTTTCATTTTTAGTAAAGAAGATAATTCATGCACGCATAATTCTTTTTCGCTTAAAGCCGATATAATTTTTAATCTCGTGGAATCGGAAAACACCGAGAAAAAATCCGCAAGAATTGCAAATTCTTCGTCGTTTGGAAGTTTAGGAATCAAAGAAGCTATATTTTCGTTTGAAATACTAACTTCGCAGTTATCTTCGTTTTTTAACTCCTCGACAATTTTTTCTTTATCTTCTTTTTCAATATTTTTTTTCATACCAATCCCCCATATAAATTATAAACTCTATATTAGTATATTATAATATAATTATATACTAATATATAAAACAAGTCAATAGATTTAAAAGTAAAAAATATGGATAAAATTTTAATAAAAATAAAATAAAAAACTTAATTTCAATCTAATCTTTCATTTAAAACAAATTTATATTTTTAGATATAGTTCTAATATTAAATTTTTATTAGTTTTGAATATTAAAAATAATATTAGAATTTATTAATCTCTTGCGTTATAATTTTTTATTTAATTATATGCTCGTATAACCCATATCTGCAATATATTTAAAAATTTTTTCTGTTAATTTATCGCCGAGTATTATTTGATACTGTCCCGAATCGAAAAATATTCCTTTAACATCGTTTAATTTTTCAATTTCCGAAACATTGACTTTATTTTTATCTTTTACAATTAGTCTCAATCTTGTGGCGCAATGAGACACAGAAGATATATTTTCTTTTCCCGTAAATTCTATTATTTTTTCAGATAATTCTTTTAATTCCATAATTTATACTCCGTAAAATATTTTTGTAAAATCTATTTATTTTTTATAAGCGGATAATTCATAGCCTCTCTTGAAGAGATATAAGCCGAAGAAACTTTTTTCATAAGCTCTCTAACTCTCGCTATATAACCCGCTCTCTCTGTTACGCTAATAGCGTTTCTAGCGTCAAGCATATTGAAAACATGCGAACTTTTCATAACCATATCATAAGCCGGCAAAACGCAACCGTTTTCAAGACATTTATCGCATTCTTCTTCATATTCTTTAAAATGCCTAAAATACATGTCTGTATCTGCAACTTCAAAATTATATTTGGAGAATTCTTTTTCCCCTTGCAAATGAACATCTCCATATTTTATTCCATGTCCCCATTCCAAATCGTAAACATTGTCAACATTCTGCAAATACATGCATATTCTTTCAAGCCCGTAGGTAATTTCGCCCGTTATAGGCTTTAAATTTATTCCGCCAACCGCCTGAAAATAAGTAAATTGTGTTATTTCCATTCCGTCAAGCCAAACTTCCCAACCTAATCCCCAAGCTCCGAGCGTGGGAGATTCCCAATCGTCATGAACGAATCGAATATCATGGTCTTTAAAACTTATTCCTAAAGCCTCCAAACTCTCAATATATAAATCCTGAATATTATCTGGGGAAGGTTTCATTATAACCTGATACTGATAATAATGTTGAAGTCTGTTAGGATTTTCTCCATATCTTCCATCGGTCGGTCTTCTCGAAGGTTCCACATAAGCCACATTAAAAGGTTCGGGTCCCAAAGCTCTTAAAGCGGTAGCCGGATTAAAAGTTCCCGCTCCAACTTCCAAATCGTATCCTTGTTGTATTATGCAACCGTTATCGCTCCAAAATTTATTCAACGCCATTATTAAATCGGTGAATGTCATAATTTCTCCATAATTTTTATAATTCTTTTTCTATAATTTTATTTTAAAATTTTGTTTTTAATACGGTATAACTCGTCAATTCGATTCGTTTAAATTTTTATTAATTTTTTTTAACTCTTCCAATATTTCCTTTTGATTATTATTAATTTCGTTTAATAATTTAATTCCCTCTTCCAACATAGCTCGTTTTTGAGGATTATTAAACATATCGTTTATGTCTTCTGACAATTTAAATAAACCCATTTTAAACACCTATTAAATTAAATTTTAACTTTTTTATTATATCTTTTTAACATTATAATGTCAATATTTAATAAAATATTTATCGGTTAAATATAATTTTTTAAATACGGTTTTCAAATATATTATCTTCCTTTGCTAAAAAACGAAGTAATCATAAAAAATGCCCCGATTACGGCAAGAACTATATTAGGAAACCACATGGCAAGAAACGCAGGGACGGTTCTATTTCCCGCTATTATTTCGGCGGCGGTTATAAGCAGATAATAAATTACGACTACGATAACCGATATTCCAAAACCGAAACCTCTTCCGCTTCTCTTTCCCACTATTCCTAAAGGAGCGCCTATGAATACCATAAATAAACATGCGGCGGGAATCGATATAAATTTATGAAATTCTACATAATAAAAATAAGGAACGGACGATATCATATTATCTTTTATTAGTTGATTAAGTTCCGCAGAGTTTGTGCTTACATATTCGTTTGAAAAAGATTCGAAATTTTTAACGGAATTATCTGAAATATTCGAATATGAGTTAATTATTATCGCACCTATTTGAGCTGTCATAGAATTGCTCGCCTGTTCTTTGGTGCTTTCTATTTTTTCATGTATTTTCCAAGAGGGCAATTCTCTCAAACCTCTTTCATGCGAGGATAAAGTGCTTACTCTTCTTACTATGTTAATATCCATATAATCGAATACGCTGAAATCGTTGCTCACTATTCCAAAATAAGGCATCTCCTGAACTATTCCATCCGAAAGAGTCAAAGTTATCACTCTCGAATTTGCTTCATTATTATGCCATACTCCCGATTTTGCGGTTATAACTCTTTTAGAATCGGAAGTTCCGTCAAAAATCACGACATTTGACATTCCCGAATTGTCGGAATATTCCGCTCCGATGGAAAGTCCCATATCGGATATATAAGTAAAGTCCAATTTGCCGACTGCAATCGAAGGACGCATATTAATCATATACGATATTAAGGCTCTGTATCTGTAATTCGATTCGCTCATTACCACATTATTAAAAAATAAAGCGAATAAAAATGTTATAACGCCGAGTATTATTATCGGTATGTATATTCTCATATGCGAAAAACCCAAAGCCCGCATAACTATTATTTCATTGTCGGAGGATAATCTTCCGTATCCCATTATACTCGCCATTAATATTGACATCGGAATCGTTATGGCTACATTGAACGGAAGCATATAAACAAAAACTTCAAAAGAGGTTTTTATCGGCGCTCCGTTATTAATTATTAGTTTAAATAATTCGGGCAAAAGTTGAATTACAAATATAAATGTAAAAAATAAAACTCCCGCTATAAAAGGACCTATAGCTTCTATAATAATATATTTTCTTATCTTTTTCATTTTTCCTTATCCGTCCTTATCTGCATTTATAAAAAATTATATAATATTAATAAATGCCCCGAATATCAGTATTCCCAAAGATATATAAGTTAAATAATCGAATATCATTGGAGAAAGAAAAATAACAAAGGCTTTAAAAGAATTATCTATATTAAAAGAAAATTTAATATTTCTATACAATAAAATTAGATAATATATTTGCAGTATAATAAACGCTAAAAATTGAATAAAATAAAGTCCCGAAGATTTTGAAAATATTAAAGTTATCGGAAGCATAAATATAAATATTCCGTATATTCCAAAACAGTTGCTTACAAATATTTTCAAATTGTTTTTGTAGTCGTTTCTATCTCCGTTTTTTGGGTTTTTTTTTTGAAAAAAAAAAAACCGTAAAATAAAAAACGCAAAAATTACCCAAATAGGGAAAGGGATATTAAGAACGAAACCCAA
>CAZRYV010000002.1:0-8607 GCA_964604385.1 uncultured Brachyspira sp. | reverse complement strand
CGTTATTTTTAGAAAAAATAAAAACCGTAAAATTAATAACGGCTATCTTCACGATATTCGTCACGGCTATATAAGAAGCTATCCCGAAAGTAAAAATAAAAAGATTAAATATATTGCTTTTGCTTCCAATCGAATATAAAGCGGAAACAGACATAGCTAATGTCGTTATTAAATATACGATTAAAGAATATTCAAAATTAATATTCTTTTTAATAGCTTCTTTGGGAGATAACAAATAATAATATAACGATTCGCAGATTTTCATTAATTTTCTCCCGCATAATTATAATTTGGAATATAAATATACATAGGAACTCCTACATATTTTGCGCTCATTATCTCTTCGTAATAAGGAATAACGGATTTTGGTTTAATTCCCGCCGAAATATTTGACAATAAAAGATTAATTAAATTTTCCTTTTCTTCGGGTTTTTTAATTATATAAGGCTCTTCGTCTTCTATTCCTCCCATTTTTGCAGCGTCCTTTATCGCATCCTGCAAAGTTCCTATAGAATCTATTAATCCTACTTCCAAAGCCATTTTACCGCTAAAAATTCTTCCGTCAAATACTTCGTCTCTGTTTCCTTTTATTTTGTCTCCTCTCGATTCTTCTACCACATTAATGAACTGTTCTACAAACTCTTTAGTCATATCCTGCCAATAATTAAGTTCGTCTTCTCTAGGCTCTCTGAAAGGCGAAAGCGAATCTTTATTTATTCCGCTTTTTATCGTAAACATTTTAACTCCGTATTTCTCCATTAAGCCCGAAAGATTGATAAATTGCGATATTACGCCGATGCTTCCCGTGAGAGTTGATTCGTTTGCATATATTTTATCGGCTATCATTGAAATATAATATCCTCCGCTTGCCGCCATACTTCTGAAAGACGCTATTATTGGTTTTGGATATTTTTCTTTTAAATCTTTCAAATATTTTAAAGCCTCTTCGCATGAAGTTAATGCTCCGCCCGGGCTATCGACTTGCAAAACTATCGCCTTGACATTATCGTCTTGCATATAATATTCAAAATCGTCTATCAACTCTTCGGTTACAGATTTTATATCCAAACCTAAATTCGATTTTCTTTTTGCATGCGAAATAATGCCCGTTAAATCTATAACGGCTACTCCTTCTCTAACTGATATAGGAGCGGATTTCGTTATATTGTTTCCAATTTTTACGGCAGAAATATTATTATTTTTTTCTATCGAAAATATGGTGGTTATTCCAATCAATATGGATATTAATATTAATGCCGAAAATATTATAAATTTTTTATCTTTTTTAACTTTTTTTTCTTCCTTTGAGGATAGGAAATTTGAGATATCCTGTTCCACATTATTTTCTTCTTCGCGGTTTTCTTTTTCTTCTTCGAACGACATATAATTTTTTCCTCCGTATCGTTTTCGTCTTCGTATTCATCGTTTTTTAAATTTTTAATTTCTTCATAATCAACGATTCCATTTTCTTTTAAATTTAAGTTATTAAAATTATTTAAACTGTTAAAATTATTAAAATTGTCCAAATTATTTTCCGCTATATTGTCCATATAAAGCGAAACAAATATAACGGGTTCTCGTCCAATTATCTGCATATATTTTTTTCTTAAAGCTTCTTTCACTTCGTATTTTATAGTGGAAGGAGTTTTTTTATTTTTTGCAAGAAGTTTTTTTACAGCTTCCATTGCGGCATTTATTCCTTCTTTTCTTAACTCTTCGTTTTTTGCAAGCAAATCTTCTTTATCACCTCCTTTATGAATAAAACCCTTGCTTTCCGTGTCTATTTTTACTTCATAATTTCCGAATTGATTTTTGGAGAGAATCACATTTGCAACAACGACTCCGTTTAACGATAATTGCTGTCTGACATGAAAAATGCTCTCTTCCAAATCTCCGACTCCCTTTCCGTCCACATATATATTTCTAATTTCTATCGGCTCCGCTACTTTCGCCTCTAGATTTTTATCGATTTCAAGCACATCGCCGTTATAAAGCAAAAATCCTTTGGCGTTTAGTCCGTTTAAATTTTCCACAAGTTTTATATGAGTTATTAAATGCCTTTTCTCGCCATGAATTGGAATAAAGTATTTAGGTTTGACGAGTCTATACATCAATTTTAAATCTTCGCTCGAAGCATGACCCGAAACATGCAGTAATTCCTTATCTTCTCCCACCATTTTTGCGCCCAAATCGAAAAGATTATTTACGATTCTTGTAACGGACATTTCATTTCCCGGAATAATGCTCGAAGAAAATATTACCATATCTCCGTCTTCTACTTTAATATGTTTATGAGAACCGAAAGCTATCAAAGAAAGTGACGAATAAGGCTCTCCTTGAGTTCCCGTAGTTATGCAAACAATTTTTTCTCTCGGATAACCGTTTATTTTATCTATTGGTATGACTATATCGTAAAGATTTAAATATCCAAGCTCTTCCGCTATTTTCGTATATTTCAATAAACTTCTTCCTGAAAATGTGACATATTTATTATTGACTTTTGCAGCGGTAACCAAATCTTGTATTCTCTCTATACTGCTTGCAAAAACCGCCACTATTATCATGCCATCTTTATATGAAAACAGAGGAATTATAGAATTCTGAACGGCGCTTTCGCTTACCGAAAAAGCTTCTCTCTGACAATTTGTGGAATCCGCCAAAAGTAAAAGAACTCCGTTTTCTCCATATTCTGCAAATTTATAAAGGTCTATAAATTTATCGGTAGTCGGATTAAGGTCGATTTTAAAATCTCCCGTATGTATTATTATTCCCAAAGGAGTTTTTATAGCTATGCCTACGCCATCAGGAATGCTATGATTTACTCTGATAAATTCTATATCGAAATTTATTCCTAATTTTATTTTATCTCTCGGTTTTAATTCGCATATTTCGACATCTTTATACTCGTTTTTATATTCGTTTAATTTTACTCTTAAAAATGCGGCGGTTAATCTTGTTCCGTAGATTTTTACATTCGGAAAACTTCTTAAAAAATGAGGAATCGCTCCTATATGGTCTTCATGTCCATGAGTTAATATTAATCCTATTATATTTTTCCCTTCCAGATAAGAAGTATCGGGTATAACATAATCCACTCCGAGCATGTGATATTTTGGAAACATAAAACCGCAGTCTATTATAATTAATTCGTTTCCATATTCTATGACTGTCATATTCATACCTATCTCTTGGACGCCTCCAAGCGGTATGATTCTCAATTTATCATCGTTCATTAATTGATATTCTTATTATTTTGATTTTTCTAATGTATTTTTTATACTCTATATTTTAACCGTAAAACGACTTTAAGTCAAGGCATTTTTTATAAATTATGCTTGACATTTTATAATAAAATGTTATAATTACTTTAATTTTCAAATAAAATTGAAATGGGTAGGTGGCCGAGCAGTCAATGGCAGCAGACTGTAAATCTGCCGACGGTAGTCTACGGGGGTGCGAATCCCTCCCTGCCCACATTTTAATGTTTTAATTATTAAGGAGATATTTTGGCTATAGAATTTAATAACGGATATTTATCTATAGTTATGGAATCTAATCTCTCTCTACCCGAAGAAATAAAAAAATTCACGGAAGACTGCGAAGAGGCATGTTCTATTTTAATGCCCGCCGTAGTTTTGAATATGCAAAATGTTAAAGAAATAAATAGCGCAGGAATTGCAAAAATTCTCAAACTTTATAAGGATTTGCAATCTCTAAAAGTCAAATTATTTATGATAAATGTAGACGATGCTATTACTCCTATTTTCAAAAATTTAATGTTATTTACTCTTATAAAAGCTTTCGATAATGCAAAAGAATTTTTATTATAATTTTAATCCAAATAAAAATGTATTATAATAAACTGTTTTACTCAAAATGTAATAAATTTTTTTATGTTATTTGTTAAAAAATACTTGACAAATTTTGTAAAATAGATTATAATTTATAATATAAAGATTAAAAAATTGTATTATGGATTAAATTATCATGGAAACTAAATTTTTAAGAGATAAAATAAGGGATTTAGGTTTGAGATTAATCGATTTGTCGGAATATTTGGAAGTATCGCGTCCGACTATGTATAAATATATAGAACTTTACGAACAAGGACATAAAGAAGCGATAAATTCTAAAATATTAACTTTATTCGATTATATAGAAAAAAATTATTCCACGATTGGCAAAAATAATGTTATAAATTTTATACTCAATAATATAGTTCGGATTGAGGCTGAAAATATTGGCAAAAATGAAGATAAAAAAATAAAAATAAAAAATCTGCTAAAAAAAGAAAATAAATCAAAAGAAAATTTTATATATATTCTTACGGAAGATAATTTTTTCGACCCTATATTGGATTATTTAACGGAATGTAAAAAATTGTCCAACAAAAAATTATCGGCGGAAGAAAAAGAATTTATTAAACCTTTGGAAGCTTTGTATAAAACTCAAGGGTTTAAAATAAAACTAAAACAAAAATAAATTGGATTTTATAAAATGGTTTACAAATTATTAAATATATGTTATAATACTGTTATGAATCAAAAAGCGAATCGTCCGCCACATTACATTACATTACATTACATTAAAATTTTTATATAATACCGTTTATTTCAATCGGCTTCTTTTTCCGTTGCAAAATCGGAATATATTTATTAACGAAATATACAATAATTTACTTAAAATTATGATAAAAAATATCAATTTTCAAATAAAAATAAAAAAAGGAGGCTCAAAATGAGTCAAAGATTTCTAAAAATCAAAAATTTCAGAAACATAGGAATAACTAAAGGAGAAGACGGCTATCAAACGCTTTATCTAAACAACAGTTTGAATAAAGATAAAATCGGCGAATTGATTATTTTAATCGGCGAGAATAATGTCGGCAAATCGAATGTTTTGGATGCTATCAATTCCATTAGTCTTGCGGAAAAATCAAAAAAAGAGGAAAATTTTACAAATTGTATTCCGGATTTTATGGATTACGAAGAATGTCTCCCATCATTAAAATTAGTTTATAAAGACGATGATAATAATTCTTATGATTTGGAATTAAGTATTGACGAAGAGGGAAATGCAGAATTAATAAATAATCTTCCAAAAGATATAAAAACAATAGAACCTCAATTAAATTTAGATAAAGTGAAAGAAGAAATTGAAAGTAAATTTTCCGCGTATAATAATGAAATAAAGAAATGTCCTGATTTTCATCAAAGAAAAAATAGTTTAATAAACGATTATAATACTATTATTAAAAGCGATAAAAATGAAAAAGAAAAATACAATGAATTAAAAGATTTATATCTCTCTTTAAAGAATTTTTTTGATTCTTTTATAGGTTATTACAATGGATTACGATATATAAGCAATCTAGAAAAATTACATTTTATTGACTTGGATAATAATGTAGTATATGAAAATGGAAAATATGCTAGAAAAATTTATAAAGATATAATTAAAGAAAAATATGATATAGATTTTATTCCAAATATTATCTTTTATGAAGAAAAATATATTAAAGACGAGGAATTAATAACCACTCCAGAAAAAATTAAAGATTCAAAATTTTTTAATTCTCTATTCAAAGCCATAGGAAAATCAATGTCTACCATTGCGACAGCTTATGAAAAAGCTAAAAAAACTCCGGGACATAAAGACCAATATCAAGAAAGTATAAATAAAAAGTTAAAAGATATAGTGAATAAAAAATTTAACGAATTATATTTTCAGAATTTAGGAGTTCAGGAATATAGTTTTGAAATAAAATTGGAAAAAGATGAAATATATTTATCTATGAGAAAAAATGGAAGCATAATAACTTTAGCTCAACAATCGGTAGGTTTCAAATGGTTTTTTAATTTCTTTTTTAATTTTCTTTATGCAAACGAATTAAAAGCGGGCGATATAGTTTTGATGGACGAGCCTGAAATTCATTTGTCTATACCGGGCAGAAGAGATTTAAGAAAATTTATTAAAAAATTTGCCAGAGATACGGGAATAACTTTTATATGCACGACTCATAATCCGTCTTTTGCCGATATAGATTATTTGGACGAATTAAGAATTATAGAACATAATAAAAACGGTGTAGGAGTTAAAATTAAAAATAATTTTTCTGTGGTAGGGGACGAAGAAGTCGATACTTTAGATTCGATTGTCAATAGTTTCGGAATATTAAGAAGCGACCTGACGAGAGAACATAAAATTATATTTGTAGAAGGAATTACGGATTATAATTATTTAACGGCATTTAAATTATTATATAACAAGGATAAAAAAGAAGATGAAAAATTAAATATAGATTTCATTCCGATTAATGGATTAGGCAAAGATAATAATGCAATGAGAGATAAACTTGCTAAATTGGTTCTATTTAAAGATGCCATTCTTTTAACAGACGGAGATGCGAGAGGAAATATATTTAAAAAATTATGTGATAATGAAAAATTTAAAGATAAATTATCTGTTATACAATTAACCGAAATTGATAATTCATTTAAAGATATAGAAAATCTATTTAGTCAAAATGATAAAGAAAAATTTAAACCTATGATAGAAAATAAAAGTATATCATTGTCTTCGTTATTTAAAAATACTATATTTCATTCTGAATTAGATACAAAAACGGCAGATAATTTTAATAAAGTTTTAGTTTTTTTAAATACTATGAGTTAAAATTGAATATTAATAATAATGATTGAAAATAACTTAAGGAGGAAATTAAATTGGTTGATATAAAATCTATTATAAGAAAAGTATTAGAATTATTTATCAATAAAGATTATAAAAAAATTATTAATTTATGCAATAAAATTCTAGAAAATAATAAAAATAAAGAATATATTGATTTATATATTTTTAAAGCTATGTCTTTGGAAAAACTCGAAAAATATGAAGAAGCTATAAATAATTGCAATATAGCTATAAATTTTGATAAAGATTATTTTATAAGTTATATAATTAAATCTTTATCCTTAAAATCGTTAGAAAAGTATGAAGAAGCGATTGATAATTGTGATATTGCTATAGGAATTAAAATGGAAGCTTGCACACCATATATGGTTAAAGCTTTGATTTTTAAAGAATTGAATCAATATGATAAAGTTATCAATATTTTAAAAAAAGCCGTTGAGTTATATATTAATGTTGATATAGTTGGAATAGATTTATTTTTTGAAAATTCTATATCTGTAGTATTTGACGGTTATACAAAATTTATTAATTTATTGGATGAATGTATAAAAGTCGAACCTAATAATTTTTATGTGTTTTTTAATAAAGCTGAAATATTAAGAAAATATAGAGATATTAAAGCCTTAAAATATTATTATAAATGTATAAAAATAGACCCTGATAATTTCGAATCATACTACGGAAAAGCGTTATTACTAAAAAACTCCAATAAATATAAAGAGACAGAAGCTTTATTCAATAAGGCTATAGAATGTCATGAGAAAACTATAAAATTTAAAACATATAAGCTTTGTGAAATATATATAGAAAAATCTACTTTTATGGTTAGAAAGTATAATTTTTATAAACAAAAATATGCCGAAGCAAAATGTTTTATGAAGGTAAAAAATTATAATAAAGCTTTAAATTCTTATGAAGAATGCATCAAAATTAACCCAAACGATTTTAATCTTTATGCAAATAAAGCTGAATTATTAAAAGAACTTGAAAGATACGAAGAGGTTATAAAGTGCTATGATAAATGTATTAAAATTAGTCCTAACAATTCCTTCATATATTTAAATAAATCCGAATTATTAAAAAACTTGGAAGATATGAAGAAGCTATAAAATGTTATGATAAATATATTAAGATTAACCCGAATGATTCAAGAGTATATGTCAATAAAGCTTCGTTATTGATAAAAATGGAAAAATTTGATAAAGCTTTAAAGTGCTATGATAAATGCATTAGAATTGAAAAAATGCACTTTTTTCATTATTTATACAAGGCATTTTTATTGGAAAATTTATCAAGATACGAGGAAGCTATAGAATGTTATAATAAATATATTATTATAGCGCCAGATTATTTTCATGCTTATAAATTTAAGGCAAAACTGCTTGAAAAATTGGAAAAATATGAGGAAGCTATAAAATGTTATGACGATTATATTAATATAAATCCTAATGAATTGAAAGCTTATAAAAATAAAATAGAGTTACTAAATAGATTAAAAAAATATGATGAAATCATAGAATGCTATGACGAATGTATTAAAATTTATCCCGAAAATTCTGATTTATATAATTACTATAAAATAGAAATATTATTAGAATTAGGAAGATATGAAGAAGTTATAGAATGTTGTAATAGCTATAGTTATATAATAAAATTATTGAATAAATTAGAAAATTTTGAAAAAAATGAAGAAGTCCTCAAATGTTATGATAAACTTCTTGAGATTAATCCAAAAGACTTCTATACATATTTCAATAAATCCGAATTATAAAAAAAACTTGGAAGATATGAAGAAGCTATAGAATGTTGTAATAAATATATAGATTTTATCACTAATAAATAGCTTCTTCTAACTAATATTATTAATTAATATTATCTTTCAACTTCTTTCCTATACTTAATCAAACCTTCTTT
>CAZRYV010000001.1:0-39478 GCA_964604385.1 uncultured Brachyspira sp. | reverse complement strand
TTCATTTATAATAATTATAATAATTCTATAAACAATAATAATAAATAATAATAAGAAGGAGTAAAACATGGTTGGAAGAACACAAATTATGCGTTTATTGAAGTATAAAAACGCTTTAAGGAGAATGAAGAGTTTCGGGTTTATCAAGGCTTATTCCAATAACTTGGGAGACGCTATAGGTTTAAGCTCTGTGCAGGTGAGAAAAGATTTTTCATTATTCAATATAGCGGGAAACAAAAAAGGCGGATACACGATTGACGATTTATTGGTTAGAATAGACGAAATACTCGGAAAACATGTTTCGCATAATATTATATTAATCGGGTGCGGTAAAATTGGAAACGCTCTGATAAATTATAGCGGTTTTGAAAGCGAAGGATTAAAAATAGTCGCCGCTTTTGACCATAATCCCGACAAAATAAATAGAGAAGCGGATATTCCAATTCTTCCAATAGAAGAATTAAGAGATTATATAATAAATAATAATATAGAAGTTGCGATAATAGCCGTTCCAGATTTGGAAGCTCAAAGAGTATTCGACCATATATGCAACGCGGGTATTAAGGGAGTTTTAAACTTTGCTCCGATAAAATTACTCGATAAACCAGATTGTATTATAAGCGATGTCAATATAGCGGACGAAATAGAATCTATATTCTACTTTATAAACGATTTGGAAGAGAAAAAATCAAATAAATAAAAAATAATTTAATTAAAAATTAAACTTTTAAAAAATATTTTTAATAATATTTTTTAGTAAATATTTTTAAAATAAATTTCAATAAAAATAAAATATTAAAAAACAATAAATAAAAGAAAAGAAAATAAAAAAGGCATAACCTTATAATATTGATTATGCCTATTTTATTATAAAACCTAAAGTTTTAATTTTACATTTTTCTTAAAGCTATCGTTAAGAAAAACACGAATCCTCCCCAAACGGCGAGAAGACTTAATCCCATAAATATAGCTGAATCTATTCCCATAATCGTCTCCTTATTAATTAATCAACTTTTATATTAAAATTTTATTTATTAATATACTTTTCTTTTAGTTTAGCCAATAATATTCCTACTATAAAAGCTATAATCGGCATAGACCATCCTAATCCTATCAAAGCCGCTTGAGGATAATTTTCATAAGGACTCTTGAAATCGGCGATTAATTTTAAGGCTAAAAAAACCGCTAAAAACACGGGAGTTAAGAATTTCAAACAGAAATCCCACCAAATTCCTATACTAAATTCACTCACTCTGTTAATTAAATCTTTAAAGTCTTTAAGTTTATAAACCCAAGCTATCAATACGATTTCTATTAAACCGCTTATTACTATATTATAATTATTTATAAAATGGTCTACTATATCTAGTATCTTTAATCCGCCTCCAGTGGCATATATCATCGATATTGCAGCAGATATAACCATAATCGCTATAGAAGCTTTTTTTCTGTTATAATGGAATTTATCTATAAAAGAAGATATTACGACTTCCGATAAAGATATTGCCGAAGTTAATCCTGCGAATGCAAGCACTAAAAAGAATACCGCTCCAAATATTCCGTTTAATCCGGGAAGAGAATTAACGGCTTCGGGAAACACTATAAATGCGAGTCCGATTCCGCCGCTTCCCGCAACATCTGCTACCGCCTTACCTTGAGAGCCTGCCATATAACCTATTATACTGAATACCGTTATACCCGCAAGCAAACTAAAACTTGTGTCTGCAAAACCCGTCATAAAAGCGTTATTTGATATATCCGAATCGTCCGGCAAATAGCTCGAATATGTAACCATGATGCCGAAAGCGATTGACATGCTATAAAATACCTGTCCATAAGCCGCTATCCAAACATTAGGATTAAGAATTTTTGAAAAATCGGGCTTAAACATATAATCAAGTCCTGCAAAAGATCCGGGCAAAGTAACTCCTCTAACTAGAATTATTAGAATCAATATAAATAGCAAAGGCATAAATATTTTATTCGCCTTTTCTATTCCGTCTTTAACTCCGCCTATTACCGAAATCAATATAATTATCCAAACTATCATTAAAGGAATAGCGACTTCCAAATTGAAGCCTCCCAACTGAAAACCTTCCGATATTTTAA
The DNA here is from genome assembly GCA_964604385.1 of uncultured Brachyspira sp. GTDB lineage: Bacteria > Spirochaetota > Brachyspiria > Brachyspirales > Brachyspiraceae > Brachyspira. The sequence goes on along the minus strand of CAZRYV010000001.1, from coordinate 37,369 downwards.
GATATTCGTTAAAGAAAAATGCCGAAGCGTCCGCTCCCCATTTCAAACCTTGAAGGGAAAATAAACCGTAGGATAAAGACCAAGCTATAATAACGGAATAATAAATAACTATTCCGAAGCAAGTAAATACCTGCAACCAACCTAACCATTCCCAAGAAGGATTTAAAAATTTGAATGATCCCGGCGCACTCTTATGGGTTTTATGTCCCATAGAGAATTCCAAAACCATAATCGGTATTCCCGCCGTAAACATAGCGATTAGATAAACTATCATAAAAGCTCCGCCGCCGTATGCCGCAACCATATAAGGAAAACGCCAAATATTTCCCAAACCTACCGCAGACCCTATAGCCGCCAATACGAACCCGGCTCGAGTCCCCCACTGCCCCCTATGATGATGACTCATATTTTACTCCTTATTTTTTAATAAATTTTATATAATAAATTTTTTATAAAATTTTATAATAAAAATATTTAAATTATTACCAAAGATAATATATAAAAATAAATAAAATATCAATACTCTATATAGAAACTTTTATATTAAAATTTATACTAAAATTAAAATACTTGAAAAATATATACAAAAAATCTATAATAAAAAATGCTTTTTATAATGTTTATTTAGGTTTTGAATTTCAAATTTCTTGATGATTATACGAAATTTAATATTATATAAAATTTAATAATAAATAATAAAACAGAGATAGAGATAAAATAAAAATAAAAAATATTTACGATATATTAAAAACTACAAATTTATTAAAAATTTTGTTATTATTTAAATATGAATAAATTTATAATATTGCTTTTTTTAATTATATTTGAATTATCCTATTCCCAAAATGTGATTTTCAAACCATTTAGAAAATTACACACGATTCAAACCGAAAAATTTGAAATCATATTTCCTTTGGAATCGAGAAGAACAGCCGAAAAATTAGCGAAAATAGCGGATGATATATATAAAGAATATTCTACGATTTTAAATAGTGAAGTTTATGGAAAAATTCCGATTACAATAACTCCCGATATGAATATATTTAACGCTTGGGCTACTCCGCTTCCTTATCCCGCTATGGTTTTATTCGACACTACGGAAAGCGGGGAAACGACTTTAGATGCAGATAACTTTAAAGGAACTTTTATTCATGAACTCACTCATTTATTAAGTTTGGCTTCTGAAAATGCGGGATTTTCAACAAGAGTATTGGGGAATTGGGCTTCTATGTTATTTTTCAATACTCCGATTTTTATGCTCGAAGGAATAGGCGTGAGTATGGAAAGTTATAAAGGTTTTGGGCGAGCGAACGACCCTTTCGTTAAACAAACATTAAGACAGGACATATACGAAGGAAAATTCAAAACTCCAATACAATTAAGCGATGTTTGGAGCAAAAGACCGTTCGATTATTATTATTTATACGGAGGACTTTTTTCAAAATATTTACAGGAAAGATTCGGTATGGAAAAATATAACGAATTATGGAATGTAATGCGAAAAAAATTATCTTTTTCGTTTCTAATTTATAATTCGGGTTTTTACGGAGCGTTTAAAAAAGTTTACAACATTAATTTTATTGAAGTATGGGGAGATTTTCAAAATTCTCTAACGCTTGAAAATATAAATCCGAGCGAAGAGTTTAGAGTAAACGATAAAGAAACCTATATCGGAGATTTGGCTTCGTATAACGATACTTTATATTATATAGACAATAATATCGGAGCGCTTTATTCCTATAAAGAAAATAAATATAATACAAATGAAAACAGAAACGAAAATAGAAAAAATAGAAAAAAAGATTTAAAATTTGAATTCCATATCGACAAAACTTCCGAAAGTTTGGATATATCTTCAGACGGCAAAAGAGCTTTAATTGTTTCCAAAACTTATAACGCTGGACTTTATAAATATATAGTCAAAGAATACGATTTGGAAAAAAGGAAAAGAACGAAAAGAAAATGGACGGATATTCAGTATGCAAGATTTTTTAGAAACGGAATTATCGCAGTAGGAAAAGATTTGCATAATTCCATTTTGATTTATATTGACGAAAACGACAATAAAGAAATTCTGCTTAATGCAAACGATAATTATTCTTATTCTTCTCCTACGATTATAGACGATAACAATATAGCTTTAATAGTTTCCGACTACGGAATAAGACGCATTGCAATTTTTAATTATGAAACAAAAACTTTAAGATATGTAAATAGTGGAGATGACAGTTTAAATTATGTAAGATATTTAAAATATTCAAACAGTAAACTTTTATTTTCTTACAACGATAACGACAGATTTTATAAATTAGGAGAGTTGGATTTAAATAACAATAGCATAAAATTTTACGATAAAGATTTTTCAGGCGGAGTGATTTCTCCCGTTTATGCCGCAGATTCGATTTATTATAAGGGTAAATTTTCAGAATACGACAGATTAATGAAATTTGACGAAACCGTAAAACCTCAAACAAAAAATTTTTCCCTAACTTCAAAAACTATTGAAAAATATAATTTTGTTCCCGAAATGGAGATTGGAAATTATAATCAATTTAAATATATAAAACCTTTTTCCACTTGGGCGCCGCTTCCTCAAATGAATACATCTTTCCCATATTTTATAAACGGAATCGGAGTATTTTCTTATATGGCGTCTCCTTCCCGAAACAATTCGGCAAATTTATGGTTGGGTTTGGATATTCCTTCGTTATTTTTACAAACGGAATTTATGCTTACTTCCTATAGTTTATTATATCCTTTAAATTTTAGTTTCGACAGCAAAGTCGTTTATTCGGTTTATAATTATTGGCAGTTAAGTTCTTCGCTTAATATGGAGTTCAAACTTTATACCGAAAGCGATAAAGCGGCTTTTGTTTTAGTCCCTCAAATATACGGAGCATTATTTTCAGAAAATCAAATTCCAAATTATATATCGAGCGCTTTCAAGTGGAAATACGATACTTGGACTTTTGTAACCTCTTTACAAACTTCTTTTGTTTTTAGAGCAGGAGCGGACAAGCCTTACAGAGACGATTTAGTAAAAATATCTTTATATCCAATGTATTCCGTAAAATATAACAGATTTGGTTTTGATTTTAAATCTCAATTTCAAACGAGATATATTCCGATAAGAATGAGTTTTTACGGAGCTTATGTTTTAAGCGGCATAGTTTCTTTTGACGGCGCTTCTAAAGTATTCGGGACAAAATATGTAAACGCTCCTGATGAATTTCATTCTTACGCTTTACAAAAAAATCTTATGGACAATTATTTTTTGGCGGGAGATATAGAACTTTTAGGTTTTATTGATTCGCAATTTAATTTGAGTCATATTTATTTTGATAATTTTTTTGCTTCTTTGTCTTACAGATTTTCTTATTACGATAAAGATTATATGCATTCCGTAGCGGTAAAAGTCGGAACAAAGGCGAGCATTCCGATTATACCTTATAATATAATAACGGGAGAACCTTATATATCGCTTGCATTAAAAATACCGAATAAAATAGAAAAGTTTCAAAAAATTTCAATTAACGATTTTTATTTCGGTTTTGGTTATAAAATGTCTTGGTAAAATATTTCTTTTCAAAATTATAAAATGATAAATATATAATTATAATCATTTATCAAATCAATTATAACTGTGTGAAAAATAGATTAAATTAGTATTTAATTAATATTAACTTATAATTATTTTATTCCTTTTCTTTATTTTTATTGTTATTTATTATAATAAAACTATTTACTTTTTTAATTATTTATTGTAAAATTAATGTTAAAAAATTAATAACTTATTACAGGAGACACAAATGAGTAAAGATGTAAAAGGAAACTCGGGAAATTCTATACTTGACGATTTAATATCAAAAGCTCAAAAAGCGCAAAAAATTTACGCAGATTTCTCTCAAGAAAAAGTTGATGAAATATTTAAAGCGTGCGCTATGGCTATAAACAGTAGAAGAATTCCTTTGGCAAAAATGGCTTGCGAAGAGACAGGAATGGGAATAGTAGAAGATAAGGTTATAAAAAACCACTTCGCTTCAGAGTATATTTATAATAAGTATAAACATACTAAAACCTGCGGAGCGATAGAAGAAGATACGGCTATGGGAATAAAAAAAGTAGCAGAGCCAATCGGAATAATAGCGGGAGTAGTTCCGACTACCAACCCAACTTCTACAGCGGCTTTTAAAGCGTTATTAACTTTGAAAACTAGAAACGCTATAGTTATCTCGCCCCATCCGAGAGCAAAAAAATGCACAGCCGAAGTTTGCAAAATAATAAATCAAGTTGCAGTAGAAAACGGCGCTCCAGACGGACTCATTGGTTGTATCGAAGAACCTACGATTGAATTATCGGCTGCTTTAATGAAACATCCGCATATAAATTTTATACTTGCAACGGGCGGACCGGGAATGGTTAGAGAGGCTTATTCGAGCGGAAAACCGGCTATGGGAGTTGGAGCGGGAAACACGCCTGCAATTATAGACGAAACTTCAGATATAAAAATGGCTGTTAATTCCGTTATTCAAAGCAAAACTTTCGACAACGGTATGATATGCGCAAGCGAACAATCGGTAGTGGTTTTAAAAAGCGTTTATGAAGAAGTAAAAAAAGAATTTATCTACAGAGGAGCTTATCTTTTAAACAGAGAAGAAAAAGCGAAAATAAGCAAAGTAATAATAATAAACGGCGCTTTGAATGCAAAAATAGTTGGACAGCCCGCTTATGTTATAGCGAAAATGGCGGGAATAACAGTTCCAAAAGAAACAAAAATTCTTATAGGGGAAGCGAATTCTATAAGCAGAGACGAAGCTTTCTCTTACGAAAAATTATCGCCCGTTTTGGCTATGTATAAAGCGGATAATTTTGAAGACGCTTTGAATAAGGCTCATAACTTGGTAGTGTTCGGAGGTTTGGGACATACTTCCGTATTATACACGGACGAAGATAATCAAAAAGAAAGAATAGAAAAATTTTACAAAAAAATGCCTACGGGAAGAATACTTGTAAATATGCCTTCATCACAGGGCGCTATAGGAGATGTATATAACTTTAGATTAGAACCTTCTTTAACTTTGGGATGCGGAAGTTGGGGAGGAAATTCCACGAGCGAAAATGTGGGAGTTAAACATCTTTTAAATATAAAATCCGTAGCTTCAAGGAGAGAAAATATGTTATGGTATAGAGTTCCGCCAAAAATTTATTTGAAAAGAGGCTCGTTGGATGTCGCTTTAAGAGAATTTGCCGATAAGAAGAGAGCGCTCATTATAACGGACGGTCCTCTGTATAAATTGGGTATTACTGACAATGTTACAAAAGTATTGGACGATATAGGAGTAAGATATACCGTATTTTCCGATGTTAAACCGGACCCTACAATAAGTTTGGTTATGGATATATTAAAAACCGCAAACGCTTTTGAACCTGATTTAATTATATCTTTAGGAGGAGGTTCTCCTATAGACGCGGGCAAAATAGCTTGGTTATTATACGAAAACCCAGATGTTAAATTTGAAGATATAGCGATGGTGTTTATGGATATAAGAAAGAGAATATGCGATGCGGGAACATTGGGTAAAAAAGCTCAATTCGTAGCGATTCCTACGACAAGCGGAACAGGTTCGGAAACTACTCCTTTTGCGGTTATAACTGACGACGCCACTCATATAAAATACCCTATAGCAGATTACGCTTTGACTCCTAATATGGCTATACTTGACGCAAATTTGGTTATGACTATGCCTAAAAGTTTATGTGCGGCAAGCGGTATAGATTCCTTAACGCATGCTTTGGAGGCTTACGCTTCGATAATGTCTACGGAGTTTTCAAATTCAAATGCAGAAAAAGCTATTAAATTGATTTTTAAATATTTGCCAGACTCGTATAAAGACGGAGCAAATAATCCTCAAGCTAGGGAATATATGCATTATGCGGCTTCTATCGCGGGCATGTCTTTTGCAAACGCTTTCTTGGGAATTTGTCATTCTATGGCTCACAAACTTGGAGCAGCTTTCAATATTCCTCATGGTTTTGCAAACGCTTTATTAATATGTCAGGTAGTAAAATATAATTCGGACGAAAAACCTACAAAACAAGGTTTATTCCCTCAATATAAATATCCTCATGCGAGACAGCGATATGCGGCGGTTGCGGATTTGATAGAACTTGGCGGAAGAAACGAAAATGAAAAAGTAGCTAATTTGATAAAGGCTATAAACAATCTTAAAAAACAATTAGATATACCTTTGTCTATAAAAGATTATGGCATTTCGGAAAAAGAATTTAACGATAAACTTGACGATATGGTTGAACAGGCATTTAACGACCAATGCACGGGCGCTAACCCTGTTTATCCTTTGATGAAAGAATTAAAACAAATATATTTAGATGCGTATAACGGCGTTTGTTAAATTTGTTTTAATTAATTTATTTTTAATATAAAGAATAATAGAAATAAGGGCTTTCGTAATTTATTTTACGAGAGTCTTTATTTTTTATTAATTGTTTTTATATTGTTTTTAATATTTAAATAAAAATTAAATTTCGATTTTTTAGCTATTGACATTTATTATAATTAAATATAATCTTTTTTACATATTGATTATAATAAACGAAATGAAATATAACGATTTATAACAATACAATCGACTTGCAATAAATATTTTATTATGTTTATTAATTTGCCTAAAATCATTTATGGTTTTTACAGTTTCTTTTTTAGTTAAAGTTGTAAAAAATATTAAATTTTATAAATAAATAATACTAATAAGGCTATATTATGGACATAGAAAAATATCTAATACTTTTAAGAGATAAAGAAGGAAAATTTAAAGATAGAAGTAAAGATATTGAAAATTATAAGAATTACGGCAATATTATAAAAGTAAAATTTTTTAATAATGTTAATCTATATCCTTATACGAAAAATAATTTTAAGATTTTTAAAAATCCAACAAATATTGATAATCAAGTCGAATTTAATGGCGGAAATTTATTCAATATAAATAAAATTTTAAAATTTGATTCATATTATAAAATATTTTTTAATGACGGTTCTACAAAAATAACAACTTCGAATTCATTAAAAAGCAGCTGCTCTAAAATAAATAATAATGCATTTGATTATTTTAAAGATATTTCAAATATAGTAAGCATTAAAACGGATGAAGGCGAATCCTTATTAAATAAAGCTTATCAAAAAATTTCATTTGTAGAAAAAGATACCGCTTTATATTTATATTTAAATCCAAATATAAAACCTGAAAAACGGAAAGAGCATGATTCTGTTTTATTATTTCCTTTTGGAATAAATCAATCGCAATATCAAGCGGTTAAAAACGCTATGGATAATCAAATAAGCGTAATCGAAGGACCGCCCGGAACGGGAAAAACGCAGACTATATTAAATATTATAGCTAATCTCATATATAACGATAAAAGCGTAGCCGTAGTATCAAATAATAATTCTGCTACCGCAAATGTATTTGAAAAATTGCAACAACATGGATTTGATTATATTTGCGCAACTTTAGGAAAGATTGAAAATAAAGAAAATTTTATTCAAAATCAAAGCGGATTATATCCCGATTTTGAGTATAATGAAATAAAATTAGAGCCAAATAAAAATAAAGAATTAATAGAAAAATTGAACGAACTATTTACGCTTCAAAACAATATAGCGATAAATAAAAATATATTAAGCGAATTAAAAATAGAGATTGAACATTTTACGAATCAAGAAAATACATCAAAACTTCCTAAAATAAGAAATATAAATTCTTTAAATTCTAAAAAAATAATTAATGTAAAAATCAGGTTGGAAGAAATAAAAAGAATAAGCATATTTTTGAAATTAAAATTAGTATTATTATACGGTATAGGAGATTTCAAATTTTATAAAAAACCAATGCAAGAGATTATTAATGTTTATGACCAAATATATTATACGATTAAAAAAAATGAATTAAATACCGCTATAGAAGAGGACAGTAAGAAATTGGAAATATTGAATAAAAATAATATCATTGAAACTTTAAAAAATAATTCTATTTCTATATTAAAAACATACTTAAAAAATAAATATGAGAGTAAAAATACAAGAAAAATTTTCACATCAAAAGATTTATATAAAAACTCTAAAGAGTTCATATTCGAATATCCAATAATATTCAGCACGACTTATTCAATAGGAAATTGCTTGAGTAAGAATTATAAATTCGATTATCTTATAATTGACGAGGCTTCGCAAGTCGATTTGGTTACGGGAGCTTTAGCATTATATAATGCCAAAAATGCGGTGATAGTGGGAGATAGAAAACAATTGCCGAATGTTATTTCTTCAGATATTATATGCGAAATAAAAAAATTATCAGAAAAATATAATATAAACCCAAGTTATGATTATATAAAACAGAGTTTTCTAACTTCCGTAATAGAATCTCTTAAATATGTAAATAAAGTATTGCTTAAAGAACATTATAGATGCCATCCTAAAATAATAGATTTCTGCAATAAAAAATTCTATAATAACGAACTTATAATTTTAACGGAGGATAGAGGCGAAAAAGATGTAATGAAAGTTTATATTACGGCTAAAGGCAGCCATGCAAGAGGACATTATAATCAAAGGCAAATCGATGTTATAAATAAAGAAATTATGCCCGAATTAAAACAAAAATTAAGCGGTGAAGAAATAGGCATAGTTTCGCCTTATAACGAACAAAAAATTCATTTGAAAGACTCTATAAATAATGAAAATATACAGGTAGATACGGTTCATAAATATCAAGGGAGAGAAAAAGACTCCATTATAATCACAACCGTTAATAATCAAATAAGCGAATTTATTGACGACCCAAAAATGTTGAATGTTGCAATAACTCGTTCTAAAAATTTTTTAAGGCTTGTGGTTTCAAGCGATATATGTGAAAAAGACAGTAATATAAACGATTTGATAAAATATATAAAATACAATAATTTTGAAGTAGTTAAAAGCAATGTAAAATCAATTTTTGATTTGTTATATAAGGAAAATAGATTAGCTAGATTGCAATATCTTAAGGATAAAAAGAAAATATCTTCATACGATTCGGAAAATATAGCATATAATGAAATTAAAAATATATTAAAAAACTATTATAACAATTTGGATATCTCTACTCATATTCCTTTATCAAGAATTCTAAATAATACAAATTTATTAAATAAAGACGAGTTAAATTATATAAACAACGAATTGACGCATATTGATTTTATTATATACAACAAAATGGATAAAAAGCCAATTCTTGCCATAGAAGTTGACGGTTATACCTATCATAAAAAATCTAAAGCTCAAAATAAAAGAGACAAATTAAAAAATGAAATTCTCGAAAAATACGAAATCTCTTTATTACGGTTAAGCACAGTAGGAAGCGATGAAAAAAATATAATAAAACATAAATTAGATGAGATAATAAAAGTTAAATAATAAAATTTTATTATATAATTTATTTATAAAAAATCTTATTAAGAAAATCGATTATTCTTTCGTTTCGTTGATTATAAAAAAAATCGTTGGAATTATCCATCGCTATAATTTTTCCACTATCCATAAAAGCTATATTCGTAGAAAGCTCGCGAACAAAACTAATCTCATGGCTTACAACTATCATAGTCATTTTTTCTTTGGCAAGCTCTTTCAAAACGGACAAAACTTCTCCTATAAGCTCTGGGTCCAACGCCGAAGTCGGTTCATCGCATAATAATATTTCGGGTTTCATGGCAAGCGCTCTGGCAATGGCAACTCTCTGTTTTTGTCCGCCCGATAATTCGTTTGGATAACTTTCGCTTTTGTCTTTAAGCCCTACCCTATCCAAAAGTTTTAAAGCCTCTTCTATCGCCTCTTCCCTATCAATTTTTTTTACAATAATCGGAGCCTCTATAATATTTTCCAAAGCGGTTTTATGAGGGAACAAATTAAAATGCTGAAATATCATGCCCATTTTTTCCTTTCGTTTCATCATATCGGCATGCGAAGGATTGATATTTTTTTTACCCGCTATTTTAGAAAACAATATCTCGCCGTCTATATAAACCTCTCCATAATCGGGACTTTCTATTTGTATAATATTTCTAAGCAAGGAACTTTTACCCGCTCCCGAAGGTCCGATAATCGAGAGAATATCTCCTTTACGAACATCGAACGAAACTCCGTTTATCGCGGGAATATTTTTATAAGATTTTTTAAGCTCCGCAACTTTTAAATTAATTTCTGATGACATATTTTTTCTCCAACCGCCTAAAGATAAACACCAAAACCGAAGTGAATATCAAATATATTATCCCCGCTATAACGAAAGGTAGCAATTTAAAATCTCTCGTCAATATTTCTCTCGCATGAAGCATCAAATCGCCTATACCCAAAACTATAACGAGTGCCGAATCTTTTACCAAATTAATGGCTTCGTTTGACAATGGAGGCAAAACTCTTCTAATCGCTTGAGGCAAAATTATTCTTGTCATAATCTGTCTATGATTCAAATTAAGAACATAAGCGGCTTCGTATTGTCCTTTTTCTATACTTTCGATTCCCGCTCTGAATATTTCCATAAGATATGCTGAGTAATTTAATATAAAAGTTATAGCCGCCGAAGCGAAAGCCGGAAAAGCTATTATATTATTAGTCATTAAAGGAAGTCCGTAATAAAAGAATATTAATTGCAATATTAAAGGAGTTCCTCTAAATATCCAAGCGTATATGTCAAAAATATATCTTATAAATTTCGGAGCGCTGAATTGCAAAGCTGCAAAAAGCATAGACAGAGGCATTGAAAACAAAGCCGTTACAAAATAAAGGCTTAAAGTTGTATATGTTCCTTTAAGCAAATAAATGGTAGTGGATATTATATATTCCATAAAACAAAATTATCATATAAATATTAAATATTGAATCAAATCGATTATAACGCCATTTATAAAAATTTTCAATTATTATTTATATTAAGTTTTAAATTAAAATTTTATTTAAATTAATTTTTTTAATCTGAATAATTCCAAATAAAAAGGGGCAATGCATTTACATTACCCCAAAAATATTATGAGAAACAATTATTAAAATTATTTGCTAATTAATGTCCAAAATGAAGTCCTACGCTAAGTCCAATATTCAAAGACGGATAAGCCGAAATATACATACCGTTAAATAATATTCCCACATCCGTAGATTGATAAAGAGTCATATCTCCACCAATATGGATTCCGCATACCAAAGCTAGTTTTCTTGATACAAAAAATCTTTGTTCGACAAACACATCGATAAAAGGAGTAATAGCGGGTATGCTTGTGCTTAAAGTGACATTAGCCAAAACTTTAGCGCCCAATCCGAATCCCAAAATAGTGTCTCTTGGAACCAAACTATTTACGCTTCCAAATATAAATTTCGTAGTAATCCCAAGTCCCGCATTCAAACCCGTAGTTTTCCTTACCATTTTAGTTTCGCCCGGCAAAGTTATGGCTATAGATTCTTGCTCGATTCTTATATCGGCGAGAAGGCTTATCCCTTTTAAGGCGTTAGTCATAGAAAATTTATTTCCTATTTGTATAGCCGCTCCAAAAATTGCTTCGGTAGAACCTTTAATTTTAGCGGTTTTTAATTGTTGCATAGGAAAACTTGTAGTCGCCGTAAGCTGTCCTAAAATATCAATTTCAAACGAGGCAAAAACTCTGCTAAACCCTACCAAAAATATTACTAATATCAACTTTCTCATCGAAAACCCCTTCTTTAATCTGCTATCATTTAATAATAACAGATTTTTAATATTATGTCAACTATTTTATAAAATTATAATTAAATCAATAAATACTTAAAAGAATCATTGTCTTTAATTATCTTATATAGCTTAATATCCTTATCTCCCAATATACATTTTATCAGTTTTATATCCGATTCGCCAAAATTACTCGGCAAATATACGGCATTTACTTTTAACTCAAGCAAATTATCCTTATTATCTTTATAAAACAATAAATTATAATCTCCGTTTCCACAGTCTATATTACCCGAAAACATTGAAAGCAAAGAATTATACTCGCTTTCTTCTTTAAGAAATTTAGCCTGTTTTCCGTATATCTCTTTATTATTATCGAATTTTTCTAAAATTGCTATAGCATTATTTTTTAAATTCGGCAAAAAATATTCTATACAAATCGTTTTATCGTTATAAGAAAAAATATTATTTATTTTCGAATTAAAAGAGAAAAAATTTAATTTATTTATTATAGGTTCAATCGCCTTTAATTGTTTTTCGCTTAATTTATTTTTTAATAATTCTTTACTATTTTTAAAATTAATCTTATTTTCAAATATTAATTTTAAAGCGTTAATATCGTATTCCATGATTTCGTAAAGAGAATATTGATAATTTACGCTATTAAGTTCCATGCTTTTAATCAGACATTTTTCAAACAACGATAAAAAATCATTATATTTTATCAACCTTTTTGTAAGCAGAGAATACGATAACAAAAATATATTATAACTTGCAAAATTATTATCCGACTTATAACTGTCCAAATATTTGTGATAAGTTTTTAAAATCGAATAAAAATCTTTTTTAAGATAATATAAAACGGCAAGATTATTATAGATGTAGAAAGGAGTTTTTTCGTTTAATTTAAAAATAATATTTTTATAATATTTTATTGCTTTATCATAATCTTTAACATAAAAATACGAAATCGCAAGTTTATTATAAATATCAAAATTATATTCTATTTCCAAATCGGATAAATTAAAATATTCAATCGCTTTTTCGTAATTCTCCAAATTAAAATACGCTAAAAATAAATTATTATAAGCCTCTTTATATTCTCCGTTTATTCTCGCCGCTTTTTCAAAATACTCCAAAGACTCCTCGTATTCTAAATTCGAGTAGTAGCATAAACCGATTAAATTATAAGCTTTATAAGAATCTTCGTTTTTTTCTATAACTTTTTTGAAACATTCTATAGCCTCGTAATAATAGCCTTTCGAATAATAACAAAATCCCAATTTATAATAATCTAAAAAAGAATCTTTAGAAAATCTTTTAGCCTTTTCAAAATATAAAGCCGCCTTATCGAAAACATTTTTATTAAAATAAATTAAAGCCAAATTATTATGAGCGCTTGAATATTTCGGATTAATCTCTATAGCTTTTGCAAAATATTTTATAGCGTTGTCATAATCTTTCAGATATGAATAAATCGCTCCCAAAGTATTCGCTATCTTATAAGAATTGGAATTATATTGCAGCGCTTTCGTAAGAGATTCTATAGCTTTGTCGTATTCGCCGATTTTATAATATGACATCCCGAGCATATCGTAAGCCTTAAATATTCTCGCATCCAAACTTTTTGAATGTTCGAAAAACTCTATGGCAACTTCGTAATTTTTATTTCTATAATAAAACAAAGCCAAATTATTATAAGCCTTGTCGTATTTCGGATTTATTTCTATAGATTTATTAAAATATTCAATCGCTTTTTTATAATCGTTTTTTTTATAATAAGTTATTCCAAGCAAATTATAAGCAGAAGCGGAATTTGGAGTTATTTTTAAGATTTCGTTGAAAGAATTTATAGCCTTATCGTATTCGCCGATTGCATTATAACTTATTCCAAGAAGATTATAAGCCTTGAAAGTTTTTATATCGACTTTTTTAGCTTCCTCAAAATATTTTATCGCCTCTTCAAATTCTTTTTTTTCTACGCAAATCTGCCCTTTATACAAATTCGCCCTATAATTTTTAGGAACTTTTTTTAAAATATTATCCAAAATGTCTAAAGTTTTGTCGTATTCTTCTCTATTTATTTTGTAAGAAACTTCATTTAAAAGCGAATTAACTTTATTATTCATAAAAAAGCCTTTTACAATATTATAGAATATATTTATATTATGTCAACTAATTTTTTATAAATTTATAAAATATCGTAAAATATTTTCAACTTATTCAATATTTTTTAATTAACATAAAAAAGGATAGCGAAAACGCTATCCTAGAAATATTAATTAAATAATAAGGAAAATATGCTTATGAGAATTTACTTATATAATTTATAATAAAAAATACAAATAAAATTATCGGCAATATATAAGTTACATACACTTTAGATAATTTAGGAAATTTTATCCCCTCGCCAGAATCTACTTCGTTAATAAAATTATTCCATCCCCAACCATATTTTGAAACGCAGAATATAATTATATAAATTCCGCCAAGTTCCACTAAATTATAACTCACTATAAAATCGTATAAATCTAAAAAACTCGTTCCTTCTCCCATAGGTTGAATAAAAGATAAAATATTAAATCCAAGCGAAGTGGTTAATGCCAATAAAAATACTATTATTCCAACTATTATTGAAGCGAAACTTCTTTTCATTTTAAACTCCGACATAGTGAAAGCTATCAGATTTTCAAATACTGCAACCACTGTAGTTAAAGCCGCCATCGACAAAAATATAAAAAATAAAGTTCCCCATAATCTTGGCAACGGCATAGAGTTAAATATATTCGGCAAAGTAACGAACGCTAAACCCGCTCCTTCTCCGGGATTAACTCCGAAAGCGAAACATGCGGGAAATATTATCAAACCCGCAAGCAAAGCGATTGAAGTGTCGAGTAAAACTATTATTATCGATTCGTTAGTAATTGATTTTTCTTTTCCGATATAACTTCCGAAAATAGTCATACTTCCTACTCCTATTCCCAAAGTAAAGAAAGCCTGTCCCATAGCGGCGTATATTACCTCTAAAAAGTTTTTTATTCCTCCTTCGTTAAATATTTTTCCCAAATCTGGAAGCAAATAAAATTTTATTCCTTCAAAAGCTCCGGGCAAAGTCACCGCTCTTATTATTAATATTATCACTATAATAAAAAGCAATGACATCATAAATTTTGTAGATTTTTCAACGCCTATTTGAAGTCCCTTAAAACAAATTAAACTTCCAAGAAAAACAGTTATAAACAAACTTAAAACCATAACTTTAGGATTAGAAAGCATAGAACCAAAAAAGTTTCCTATGCCTTCGGGAGTGAGTCCTTCGGTAGCTCCGCTAAACATATAATAAGCGTAAGTTATACTCCAACCCGTCACGCTCGTATAAAACATCATTAATATTAAACATCCAAGCATTTGAATATAACCGATTAAATGCCATTTTTGTCCTTCTTTTTCCAAAGCCTTATAAGAGCCTACAATATCTTTTTGCCCTCCCCTTCCGATACTAAATTCCATTATCAAAATTGGAAGTCCTATTATAAGCAAACATATTAAATAAATTAAAACGAAAGCGGCGCCTCCATATTTTCCCGTTATATAAGGAAATCGCCATATATTTCCAAGTCCTATAGCGCATCCCGCCGAAACTAATAAAAATCCTAACCTGCTCGATAATTTCTCTCTTTTTTGATTGTCATGTTGCATTTGGCAACTCCTTAAATTTATTTTATAATTTCTGTATTATACGATATAATAAAAATTACTTCAAGTAGTAATTTAATAAAAAAACAAAAAAATAACCCCGCATTAAACGAGGTTATATATTATTAATTTTCAATCACACACTAATTTATCTAGGTCTTCCAAAACCAAATCCAAGAAAAACTTCAAACGCTAAAGATGAAAAATTGTATTTATCATATATAGAAATGTCAGATTTCCATTTATCCAAATCGAATTCCATACCAAAATTATAGAGTAAATCAGCTCCAATTTTAAAAGCCCATCTTTCCGACATATAAAAATTTTTCTCCAAACTTAACTTTATATATGGCATAACGGGAACTTTATACATATAAGATATTTTCTTAAAATCAAACTTTTTACCATAAGATGGTAATCCATTATCCGTTTCATTTTCTCTTTTACTTGATTCGCTATAAAGAGGCAGAAAAATACCCGTTCCTATTCCTAAAGATATGCCATAATCAAAATTGAGTTTAGGCAATATTCCTAATATTAAATTATGATATGTAAATCTATGTTTAAATTGAGGATATTCTTTATATCTTGTTCTAACTCTCATATAAACAGTTCCCCCCGTTTCAAATAAAACGCTTATACTGTTTAAAGCCCCCGCATTTTGAAGCTCGAAATTAGCACCTATGTCCAAAAATACGCTTAATAATGAACCATTATCCGTTCTTGAGCCAGATTCTGATATTCCTCTATCTTTTTTCTTATCATATGGATTATCAGCATAACTAAATTCAATAGAAGTTCCAGCTCCTATTCCGAAATCAAATTCTAAACTAGCTGAAAAAGATACAGAAGACATTATTATAAATAATATTATCAATTTTAAATTCATACTATCTACTCCTCAAATATTATATAATTTTAATACTGTTGTAATATTAATCTAAAATCTTTAATGTTAGCAACATTGTTTACAAAAATATTATCCTCTAATAATTTAATATCTAATAGGATTAAACCTATCATAAAACAATAAACTGTTTTCATAAAAATACCTCTTTTAATTTATTTATATATTTATCATTATATTAATTCAAAAAAAAAAAAAAGCAATAGCTAAAATATAAAATTTTAAGATTTTTATGATAAAATATATTATTATGTTAACTTAATTAAAATCTAAATTAATTAAAATATAGATTAAAATAAACAATAAAATAAATTTTGAATAACCTTAAAGAGCTTAATATAAGAAATTGCAAAAAATTAAAAGAATTACCAAAAGAAATTGGAAAATTAACTAACCTTGAAGAACTTGAGATAGATTGTAAAAATTTAGAAGAATTGCCAAAGAAATTTCTAATTTAAATAAACTTGAAAATCTTAAAATATATAAAGAAAATTAAAATTGTAATTAAAAAACAAGTATCTCTATATGATATCTGCCGTATATTATAATTAATATATAAACAATTTTGGTAGATTTATATGTCGAGAAGTTATAGAAAAAATCCCGCTCGCTGGGTATCCTGTAATTCATGCAAAATAGAAAAACAAATATATAATAGACGAATGCGTCATAATAATAAATCAATTTTAAGAAATTATGACGACAATACAATTTTTCAAATACATAAAAGAGATGGATTAAGTTGGTGGGATTGGACATGCGACGGTAAATGGGATTTATTTGTATATAAAGAAAATATATTAATATTGGATGAGGACGAATTAAAACATTATAAAAAATTTATAAGAAAATAATTATGTAGGATAAATAAAATAATTTGAAATATATTTTTAAAATATCTTATTATAAAAATGACAATAAGGAACTGCGCCTTTTTTGAAATAATAATCCTGATGATAATCTTCGGCTTCGTAAAAATTTTTAAATTCTCTTAAAGTCGTGGCTACATCATAACCTTTTTCTTTCAAAATATTAATATACTTTTCTGCAATCTCTTTTTCCTCTTCGTTCTGATAAAAAATCGCAGATAAATATTGAGAGCCTATATCCGGTCCCTGTCCATTTTTTTGAGTAAAATTATGAGTTTCAAAAAATAATTTAACCAAAACCTCGTAATTGGTTTTTTCGCCGTCATATCCAACTATTACCGTCTCCAAATGTCCCGTAAGTCCCGAACAAACTTCCATATAAGTTGGGTTTTCTTTATGTCCGCCCGCATATCCGCTCACCGCTTCGAATACTCCTTTAGCTTGCTCGAACCAATATTCCGTTCCCCAAAAACAGCCCGATGCAAAGTAGCAGTATTTTGCATTTTTCGGTTTATCGTTCATTTTCTTTTCCTTAAGATAAAAATTATTATTATATGCAAAAATTAAAATAAAAATCGCCGTCAAAAAAATTAATACTTTCTTCATAATAAAAACTAAAAAATAATATTATATTCTAACTCAAAACCACTCTCTCGTTTTCTTTAACCGATTTCAATACTATGCAGTTAGCTCCTATTATAGCGTTAGAACCTATCACCGTTTTTCCTCCAAATATAGAAGCGTTGGCGTAAATTGTAACATTATCGCAAACTGTGGGATGCCTTTTTTCATTTTCCAATCCTCGCCCGTTTTTTAACGACAAAGCTCCCAAAGTAACGCCCTGATATATTTTTACATGATGCCCGATAATTGTAGTCTCGCCTATAACTATTCCCGTCCCATGGTCTATAAAAAAATATTCCCCTATTTTTGCTCCGGGATGAATATCTATTCCCGTTTTAGAATGAGCGTATTCCGATATTATCCTTGCCGTTAAATATTCTTTTTGATTATAAAATATATGCGATATTCTATAACTAAATATTGCCCTAAAACCGGGATAAGTTAAAATAATCTCATCGTAAGATTTGCATGCAGGGTCCGAATCGAAAAAGAATTCCAAATCCTTTTTTAAAACCTCTTTAATATTATCCAACTGTTTTATAAAATCTTCCAAATTAGAATTTTCAGAATTTTTAGAATTTTTAAAAACTATTTTTAAATAAAGTTTGGAGATATTTTTTTTAATATCGTCAATTTTTCCCGACTTTCTAAAAAAATCGGGAAAAATATAATCTCTGATATACTTTATAATCTCTTTTATATTTTTTTTATTAGGCAATTCTTTAAAAGTTTTTAACTTCATAAAACTATGATATAAAATTAAAATTAAAAGTTAATTCCAAGTATACCTTTCGCCCGTATCGGGTAAAATTGAAAGTATTTTTATATCTTTATTAACTTCTATTTTTTTACTCAATTCTATAGCTCCGTAAACGCTCGCCCCCGAAGATATTCCCACAAGCAAACCTTCGTTTATGCATATTTCCCTTGCGGTATTTATGGCGTTATCGTCCGAAACATCTATAATATCGCTTATAACTTTTTGGTCTAAAATCTCAGGGATAAAATTTGCGCCTATTCCTTGAATTTTATGAGGAGAAGCTTTTCCTTTTGTAAGCAAAGGAGAAGATTCAGGTTCGACTCCTATAACTTTCGTCTGTTTTTTATTATCCAAAATATATTTGCCGATTCCTGTCGCCGTTCCTCCCGTTCCTATTCCCGCAACTATATAATCTATATCGGGAATGTCATTAAATATTTCGGGCGCCGTATAATTATAATGCGATTTAACATTGGATTGATTTACAAATTGTCCCGGTATAACGGAATCTTTTATATCTTTATTTAATTGATTCGCCCGCTCTACCGCAACACTCATTCCTCCGTCCACAAGTTCGAGTCTTGCGCCGTAATCTTTTATTAGTTTTCTTCTTTCTTGCGACATAGAAGACGGCATAACTATTATAACATTAAGCTTTAAATAAGAACCTATAGCTGCCATAGCGATTCCAGTGTTTCCCGAAGTAGGCTCTATTATCGTAGAACCTTCTTTTAATTTTCCGCTTTCAAATAAATCGAGCAGCATTTGTTTTACGGGTCTATCTTTAACCGAACCTACGGGATTATTTTTTTCTATCTTTCCAAAAAGTTTAATTCGTTCATTAAAATTAAACTTTTTTTCTATCTTTTCAAGTCTAACGATGGGAGTATTTCCCACCAATTCCAATACATTATTATATACCATTTATATCCTCCTGATAAACATTAATTTGTTTGATAAATAATACATTACTATAGATAGAAAGTCAATAGCAAATTCTAAATTTATTTTAAATAATTTAAAACAATTTTAAAATAAATTTAATAATATAATTATTCTTTAAGATAAACTTCTCCCTGACGAAGAATTTTTTTATTTATAGAATCGTATAAAGTAGAAGGAAGTTTTTTTTCTATTAATCCTGCATTGACTATTAAATCAACCTTGTCTTTAAAAATTTCAACTATTTTATCTCCGTCATATATAACGCCTTCTCCCGAAAGATTGGCGGACGGCGCTACGATTGGAGGAGTTTCTTTTAAAATAAGTCTCATATAATCGTCTTTTGGAATGCGAATTGCTACCGTCGATTTTAAAAAGTCAAAATTATATTTTAAATTTTTTGCCAAAGGCATAATAAAAGTTAATTCGCCCGGGATATTTTTTTTTACAATTTCGGGAATTGGCATATCGGAAAACAATTCCAAATCTTTTTCGTTTTCAAGCAAAATTAAAAATGGTTTGTCTTTTTCTCTTCCTTTGATTTTGTATATTCTAAAAACGGCATCCGCATTAAAAGCGTTTGCGAGAATTCCATAAACCGTGTCGGTTGGCGAAATAACGACTCCGCCGTCTTTTATGATTTTAGCGACTTCATTTGCGACATATTTTGTATTTTCTATATCTTTTTTATCAAGATTAATAATCATAATATTTATTTTTATTTTCTTATCACTGTAGGATGAACATACACGGATGCAAAACCTCTTCTTTTAGCGTTATGCAAAGCCAAAAGAACGGGAGAGATTTCCTTATCGACATTATTTTCAAAATGATAATTTTTCCTGTAAGCCGTATACGATATTCCTGCCGACATAGTATATTTTATAATCATACCGTTATAATCGAGTTCGTTTTTATCTACCATTTTTTTTATCTCTTCCACTTTCTCATCGTATAATCTTATATCCATTCTTTTAAATGCCACTATAAATTCGTTATTGTTTAAACGGGCTATTAAATCCTCTTCTCTGCTTGCGTCTTTCAAAACTTTCGTAAATTGAAGAATTATCTCTTCCGCCGCCATAATCCCAAATTCGTTTATTATATTTTCAAGTCCGTCTATACAAAAACATGACAATATAATCGTATCTTCATGCCGAACGCTTTCAGAAACTAATTTTTTAAATTGTTTATAGAATTCTTTTTTATTATTCAGTCCCGTTTCCAAATCGTAATTAAGTATTTCGTCATATTTTTTTTGAGCTTCTTTATAGGATTTATAATGTCCTTCGGAAACTTCTTTAAGATTATTCAATTCTTCTTCGATATTATTATTCTGTTTGATTAATTTATCATTTTCAACGAATAATTTTTTTAATTTTAAAGCTCCATGAACTGCGGCTATAAATTCCATTTCGTCAAAAGGAGTAAATATTAAACCGTCAATTCCCAAATTCATAGCCTCTTCTATAAAATCCATTTTTCTATAAGGAGTGCTTAATAGAATAACGGGAATTCCTTTCGTATTTTCTGTATTTTTAAAAGTTTCCAATAATTCCAAACCTTTGGATTCTCCAATATCGGCTTCGAGTATTATCAAATCTATAGAACTTTCATTTGCTATTTCTATTCCTTTAGAACGAGATTGCGTTTGAATAGGATTATAATGTCTTTGTTTTAAGATATCGACTATTTTTTCAATAAGTTCGGTTCTATATTCTATGACTAAAATATTTTCATTCATAATAAATGCTTTTTTAATATTTTTTTAATATTTTTATATATTTTTTAATTATTTTTTATTTATATTTTAAAATTCTTTTTTAAATATCGTAAATAAATAGAATATATTAAATAAAAAATGTATTTGAACTTTATAGATTAATTTTTTGATTATATTTTTGAAAAATTGAAAAATATAATTTGTCAAAATATCACATTATATGTAATGCAATAAACCACTTGTTTTATAATGAATTATATATTATTATATAACCATTATTTTTAATTTAATTAACGGAATTTATATGACAAAGAAAAAAGACAGAATCATAACATTTATTTTAATTTTGATAATTATAATTTTAATCAATGCGATTATCAATCAATTCAACCCTTCTTTGGATTTAACGAGGGATAAAGTTTATTCTTTAAGTAAGGAAAGCAAAACTCTTATAAGAAATATAAGAGAACCTATGAGCGTGAAATTTTTTGTGACGCCGAATCTTCCGTCTCCTTTTTCGACTTATGAAAAATATGTCAAAGATATATTCGAAGGATACAAATCAAAAAATATAAGTTTTGAAATTATAGACGCTTCAAAAAATCAGTCTTTGGCAAATCAATACGGAATAAATTCTCGTCAGATAAGCGTATTGGAGCGAGACCAAACTCAAACTAAAGTCGCTTATTTGGGGCTTGCGTTTTTATACGGAGATTCTATAGAAACAATACCGTTTATACAGGCTACTGAAGGTTTAGAATATAATATTGACACCGCCATTAAAAAACTGCTTGACAAAAACGATAAATTAAGAAGACTCGAAAATAACTTGAATGTTTATTATATAGCCTCTCCCGTAATTTATGAACTTTTGCCTTTGGGAGCGTCTACTTCCGTTCCCGATTCAATTATGCAGGCGGTAATCGAAGCGAATAAAAATTTAATGAATAAAGTCGTTTTCAATAATATAGATATGTCGCATCCCGAAAGCGAAGTTAATAACGAAGAAATATTAAAAAAATTAAATGTAAAAAAATTGGAATGGGATGATATAAAAGACGAAAACGGAAAAGTTGTTATAAATAAAGGAAGCGGTTATTTTTCTTTGGTTTTGGAAAACGGAGATGATATAAAAGAATTGGCGACTACCGCGATTTTATACGGAGATTTTGCGGCGGTAAAAGACGATATATTAAAAAATATTGACGGAATGCTTGGAATTAAGGCTAGTATAGGATATATCACGGGACATGGCGAGCCTGATTTTGTTGACATCCCGCAAGAATTTGGAGGAAATCCAAACGACAGCTATAGTAGTTATACGGAATATTTAAACGAAATAAACGAAACTCATAATTTTGAAGTTATAGATACAAGAACGGAAAATATTCCTTCGATTATAGACGCTCTTATAATAGCGGGAAGCAAATCTTCTTTTACAGAAAACGAATTATATAAAATAGACCAATTTATAATGAGCGGAAAACCCGTTTTATTTATGATTAACGGTTCTGAAATCAACGAAGGCGGTTTCAATTATCCCGTATACGATGCCGAGCCTAGATTAGTTCCTATAGACAACGGACTAAATAGCATACTTCAAAATTACGGCTTATATATAGAAACAAATATGATATTTGACGAAAATTCCTATAGAAGTAGAAATCAGCAAACGAGACTCGAACAAATATTATATCATATTCCTTTAATAACTACGGAAAATATAAATTCAAAAAACGACATAACGAAAAGCATAAATTTAATACTCTCTCCGATGACTTCCGAAGTTTTGATTAACACCAATATAGACGGAGTGAAAATAACTCCATTGCTTCATACGAGCGATAGAAGTTGGACTGAAACAGAATATATATCGACTTCTATGAACGAAGGAGCTCCTTCAGATTCGAGCAGATTATCGAAGAGATTGGTCGCTGCAATATCCGAAGGAAGAATGGAAAGCGCTTTTTTAGGAAAAGACATAACGATTACAAACACTAATAATAATCAGCCGAATATAGCGAATATAAACAGAATAAATTCTACAAGCGACGGCAAAATAATAGTAGTTGGTTCATGCGACATGGGAAAAAATAGCGCCTATCAAGCAAACAGAATATTCTTAATGAATTTGATAGATTATATGGCGGGAGACGGCGGACTTATGAGCATAAGAAGAAAAGGCTCTATATTTAATCCTCCGTATCAGATTCCCGAAAGTTTCAAATTATTCGTTAGGGTAATAAATATAGTTATAGTTCCTTTAATCGTTATAGTATTCGGACTCGCATTATGGAATTCCGATAAAAAAAGAAGAAAGAAAATATTTGAGAAATTCAATAATGCCGAAAAAGAGTAATATTATATTCGTATGCGAAAATTGCGGAGAAACTGCAATTAATTGGATGGGAAAATGTCCGTCCTGTAATTCATGGAATACATTAAAACCTTTTTCACAACCCGAAGAAAATAGCAGTAAAAATATAAAAAATAAAAATGTCAATTCGGGCGATAAAGCTTTGCTCACTTCGATAAAAAAAATAAAAACATTCGATAATGTCAGAATATCGACTGAAATAGAAGAGCTTAACGGAGTTCTTGGAGGCGGAATAGTATCGGGAAGCGTTATTTTAATCGGAGGCGAACCGGGAATAGGCAAATCTACCCTACTCTTGCAAGTAGCTTCAAATATAGCGAAAAAAGAAAAAGTATTTTATTTTACGGGCGAAGAATCTTTGGAGCAGATAAAATTAAGAGCGGACAGACTAAATATAAGCGATTCGGATTTTTTAATATCTTCGGAATCGAACGCAGACAGTATAGTAAACGCTCTTTTGGAAGAAAAACCTAAATTGGCTATAATAGATTCGATTCAAACTATTTACAGTCCGTCCACAAACAGCATAGCGGGTTCGCCGGCTCAAATTAAAAACTGCGCTTGGGCTTTAATGCAAACCGCAAAATTGGAAAATATAACAATTTTTTTAGTGGGACATATAACTAAAGAAGGAACAATAGCGGGTCCGAAAATACTCGAGCATATAGTCGATTGCGTTTTATATTTTGAAGGAGACGACAAAGGAATATACAGAATATTAAGGGCGGTAAAAAATAGATACGGAGCGGTAGACGAGGTTGGAATATTCGAAATGACGGAAAAAGGACTTATGGAAGTAAAAGACGCTTCAAGAATATTTACAAAAGGAATTAACGAATCTATCTTTGCTGGAAATGTCATAAGCCCCGTAATCGAGGGAAGCAGAGTTTTTTGCGTGGAACAGGAAGCTTTGGTAGGCAGCAGCGCTTTCGGTTATCCAAGAAGATTAACAATCGGATACGACCAATACAGACTTTTAATAATAATAGCTATACTCGAAAAGAGAGCGCATCTTAATTTGTCGAATCAGGATGTATATTTAAATATAGCGAACGGACTCAATGTAAAAGAAACTGCAAGCGATTTGTCGGTGGCAATGGCTATAGCTTCAAGCATGTCGGGAATTGCAATTCAAAGAACAACCGCCTATATAGGAGAGCTTGGACTTTCGGGCGAAGTTCGTCCCGTAAGATTTATAGAAAGAAGAATAAAAGAGATGAAAAAATTTTCTCTCAAAGAAGCGTATATTTCAAAGAGAGCTTTAAAAGAAATTCAAAACTCGAAAATAACCGAAGGAATAAAAGTTATAGGAATAGAACATATTTCCGAAGCGGTAAAGAGACTCGGTATATCGTAAAATTACCGTATCGTTTTTAACGGTTTTATATAATATTTTTTATATAATAATTATCCGACACTTTATATTGACAAATAAAATATATATATTAATATTATTTTTATATTTTAAGAGGATTATAAAAGTGATTGAAGCGAAAGTTCACAGTTTGGCTATTACGGATAAAGGTTTTGTCGTTATGTTGAGACCTATAAACTCCGAAAGAGTTATACCTATATTTATAGATTATTTGCAAGCGCAATCGATGGCGACAGCGTTATTTAATTATAAAATGGGAAGACCTCTAACGCATGACCTTATAAACAGCATATTTAAAAATTGCAATATAAGGCTTGTAAATATAATAATAGATAATGTTCATTCGGATACATATTATTCAAAACTCGTAATAGACCATAACGGAAAGAATATATTTATAGATGCTAGACCTTCTGATGCCATAGCGCTAGCGTTGAGATTTCAAGCATCTATTTTTGTTGAAGAGCATGTTATAGAGAAAGCGGGAATGATATTGGAAGATAACGGAGAGAAAAATAAAGAGGTAATGGAAAATGGCATTCCTTACAATTATCAAGTATTCGATAAGGAAATCTCTCCCGAAAACGCAAAAAACGATATGAAACCGAATAATAACGAAAACAGTTTCAAAACAAAAGAAGAGATACAAAAATTATTGGAACAGGCGGTAAAAGAAGAAAGATACGAAGACGCTGCAAAATATAGAGACGAGCTTAATAAATTGGATAATTAAAAATTTTTATCTATAATTTAAATTAATTATTATATTAATATTATAAATAAAGATTATTTAAAATTGGAGATATATGAATAAGTATTTTAAAATCATATTATTTTTATTAATCGTTTATTCCTCAATATACGCCAAACCTTCCGATAAAATAAAATTTACATCAAGCGAAGTGACAAAATTGGAATATGATTTTTTTACCAAAATTGACAGGGGAAAAACGAACAATATAGAAATTCATTACGATGGATTTATAATCGCTTCGGGAATAACGGACGAAGAGGAATTTAAATTATATAAAGAAAAAATAAACGAAATAAGAAATTTGGCAAAATCCGAACTTTCGCAATATGTCAAAGAAGGCGCTTACGATTTTGGAAAAAGATTATTATCATGGATTTACGAAAAAGGAATATTGAAAAAATATTTTGAAACCGCTACTTTATTTCAAGATATGATATATAAAGGAGAATATAATTGCCTTACTTCGAGCATATTATATTCTTTGCTTTATACGGAATTCGGTTATAAGGTTAATGGAATTTTAACTTCGAATCATGCATTTTGTATGGTTTATACGGACAGAGGAAATATAGATGTAGAGACAACATTGGCAAAAGGATTCGACCCCGGAACTAAAGAAATAAGAAATACGGGTTCGTCCACAATAATAACTTTCGTCCCAAAACAAAATTATAACAATAGAAACGAAGTGGATATTTTAACTTTAATAGCGACTCTATATCCAAACTCGATTTCTTTAAGAAAAATAGAAAAAGATTTGGACAAACAAATTATAATGGCAAAAAAAGCCTACTATCTTTCACCCGATACTAAAATGTATAACGATAATTTAGTAAGAGCTTTCAATAGAGCGGCTTTGGAACATATAAATAAATCCGAATATGACGAAGCCTACAGACATTTGGAAGAAGCTTTAATTTTTGACAATACAAATGTAAGGACAAAAGAAACTATAATCCGCTACTACAACACTATAGGGCTTTCGTATTTGGGGAAAAAAGATTTTCCAAGCGCTATACAGATTTACAAACAGGGCTTAAAAGATATTGGGCATGACGCTCAAGTATTGGAAAATAATCTTAAAGTTTCGTATTATAATTATATCGTATCGGAATATAATTCTAGAAGATACAATAACGCTTATACAATTTCCGAAGAGGCGTTAAAATTATTTCCTAAAGATAGAGATTTTATAAGATTGCAAACTTCGATTCCAAAATAAAATTCAAATATTAATTATAATTTTTATTCCATATTAAATTTTTCTTTTACGGCTTTTATATTATATTTTGCCGTTCCGCCTTTAACTTGAATCATCTCTTCCGAAACTGCGGATGCAAATTCCAAATTTTTTTTAATATTTGCTTTTTTTAATATAGCGTAACTTAAAGCGGCGCAAAAAGAATCTCCCGCTCCCACCGTGTCGACTACTTTAATTTTATTGGAATGTTTAAATATATATTCGTCATTGTAAAACGAAGCGGCGCCTTCTTTTCCTAAAGTTA
Source organism: uncultured Brachyspira sp. (assembly GCA_964604385.1). GTDB lineage: Bacteria > Spirochaetota > Brachyspiria > Brachyspirales > Brachyspiraceae > Brachyspira. The sequence continues at coordinate 10,087 of CAZRYV010000001.1, read as the reverse complement.
AAAATATATAATCTATATTAAAATCTTTATTTAAATTTCTTAACAATGTTTCGTTGTCGTTTTTTAAATCTATTTTTAAAGACGGATATAATAAATTTTTTATGGTTAGAAGTTCGTCATCGTTAATTTTTAGAATATTTATAAAATCCAAAGCTTCTTTTATTTTTTCTTTTGTATAATAATTTTTTCTAAAAGTGACATCGCAAACTTTATATTTTGAATCGATATTTTTAAATATATTTTTTAAAGTATTGTAAGATTTTTCGCTTCTGCAAGAAAGTATATTAAAATAAAACAAATCGTATTTTTCTTTTAAAATATTTTCTATATCAGAATTATATTCTATATTATCCCAAGCGACATTTTCATGTATTATATAATCGGGAATTTTATCTTCGTTCATAAATACCGTAGCCTTTCCCGTTTCATAATTATCAAGAATTTGTATAAGAGAGGAATCTATATTTTCGTTTTCGATAAATTTAATAGCGTCTTTAGAGAAATCGTCTTTTCCCAATGCGGTTATAAATTTTAAATTGTCTTCTTTGGATATTAATCTAGATAACTGAACGGAATAATTAAAAGGCGCTCCACCTATAACGGCGATATCGTCATAAACATCGTATAAAAGCTCTCCAAAAACAAGTATTTTATTCATAAAAATTCCTTTTATTTATTATTATTTTAATTTATTTTAATTTTATATTTTATTATTTTAGTTTTTTAGTTTGCTCTTTTAGGAGGCTGAAGTATTAATCTTATCACCGAATCGTTTGTTATAACTGTTCCCGCCGAAGGAGAAAATTCCGAAACATAACCTTCGCCCTGTATAATTATTTTTGCATTATTATTCGTCACTATAAACGATATATCATTTAAAGCGTCTCTTAAAGACAATTCGGTTAAATCGGGCATTATATTGGTGGAGTTTTCGCCTACAATAGGAATTAAAGATAAAAATTCGTTCGTATTTATGGTATGTATCTCACCGTCTCCAAGTCCCAAATAAGGTATTATTTGATTTGCAACTTGAGCAAAAAGAGGAGTGGCTACCCTACCCGCAGCCCGCGCTCCATTTCCTTGCGGGTCTTCCAATAAAACCAATATTGAAACTTTAGGATTCTCCAAAGGAAATCCGCCGATAAATATTGACTGATAATATTTTTCGGGTTTGCCATCGGAACCTCCTCTAAAAACTTCCGTTATAGCCGTTCCTGTCTTTCCAACCACATCTATATTAAGCAAATTCGCTCTATGTCCCGTAGAACCTGATTCTACCCCTTTTCTTAAAAGAACTCTTGCAATTTGAGAATATTGAGATTCTATTATTCTTTCTTTTTTTAATCCGTTCGTTAAACTTATTTTTTCGCCGCTGCTATATACAGAATCCGCCACATGCATAGGAACTTTATAACCGCCATTTAAAAGAGGAAGATAAGCGGACGCTATTTGCATCGGAGTAACGCTTAAATCATAGCCTATAGCCAAATAACCTCTAGAAAATCTATGCCATTTATTTAATTCATGATATATTCCGCTCCATTCGTTTTTATAAGGTCCAACATGCGTTTTATCTCCGAAACCGAATCTTTTTAAATAATCGTAAAAGAATTTTCTGTCTATTCTTTCGGCTATCGTAACTATTGCAAAATTGCAACTATATTTTAATATATCATCGAAAACTATATTTCCATGCGGATAATCGCAATGAATTCTCGTCTGCGGACTATAATCGTAATAACCTCTGCAGTAAAATCTCTCGTCTCTATTTACTACTCCCTGCTCCATAGCGGCGAGTTCTGCAAAAATTTTCATAGTAGAACCCGGATATATCGTGCTCATTATACTTCTATCGAGTCTTTCGTTATTAATGTAAGCGAAAGGATTATTCGGGTCGAAAGAAGGATAAGAATAATTCGCTATTATGGCTCCCGTTTCAACATCGGATACTATAAAAGTTACCGATTGTGGCGATTTTTCTGCGACTGTTTTCAAAACCTCGTTTCTAACTATAGTTTGTATATCTCTATCCAAAGTCAATATCAAATCTTTCGGATTATCATTTTCCGAAGAAAGTATATTCTCATAACTTGCCTCAAGTCCCGCATAGCCTTCCGTTTCGGTTTTATTCATGTATCCGATTATATGAGCAAAAATATCGTTATAAGGATAGAATCTTTTATAACTTTCTATGCCGTATATGCTTCTTATTCCGTATTCATTTTTTACTTCTCTAATTTTATTATAAGAATCCAAAGATAAATTTTGCATCAATCTTATGGTTCTTCTTTTGGTTTTAAGATAATCGTTAAATTTTTCTTTCGTTATTCCTATAATGCCAAATATTTTATCATAACCTTCGTTAATATCGGTTCCGTCTTTACCGTCCAATTTAACCGACTGTGTGTCGATATATACGGTGTATGCAGGTATGTTAATCGTAAGAGGACGCATTTTAGAATCGTATATTATTCCGCGAGGTTTATTTGAAATTTCCAAAGTATCCAAAGATTTTGCATTTACAATCGTTAAATCAATAAGTTTAATTAAAATAGCTACGGTAAGAGCGAAAAATACCGTTATAAAAATTTTTATTAATCGAATATCATTCATAATTGAAAAAATGAGGCGACGAACGGATTTGAACCGTTGAATAAGAGTTTTGCAGACTCCTGCCTTACCACTTGGCTACGTCGCCTTTTACTTTTTAGAATAATTAATAATATATCAAATTAATTAAAAAGTCAATATTTTATTTAAACCTTATTTAAGATATTTTTGTTAAAAATTATTGCCTCTTAAAAAATTTAATCAATTATAAAACCCTCTCCATTATGATATTTAGAACTTTTGAAGTTAATTATTTATTTTTTACAAATTCTAAAATTCCAAATCTTCAAAAGAATCTTTATCCAATAATTCGTAATGATAACCTTGTTCTGTGAGGAATAATTGTCTTTTATGCGAAAAATCTTCTTCTTTCGTGTCGTTTGTAATAATAGAAAAGAAATAACTTTTATTTTCACCTTTTTTAGGACGCAAAACTCTCCCCAATCTCTGAGCCTCTTCCTGCCTCGAGCCGAAAGTCCCCGATATTTGTATCAAAACATTGGCGTCAGGCAAATCAACCGCCAAATTAGCGACTTTGCTTACTATAAGAATTTTTATCTCGCCCGATTTAAATTTCTTATATATAATATCTCTCTCGCTTTGAGGAGTTTTTCCCGTTATTATCGTATAACCTGTTCTTTTTTGCATCTCGTCAAGCTGCGACAAATACTGCCCGATAATCAAGATATTTTTTCCTTTAAGTTTTTCTATTATTTTTTTTACGATATCGTATTTTAATATATTTTCGCTCGCTATTCTAAATTTTATTTTATCGCTTGAAATTATATAATCTTCTCTATGACTTTCGTCCAACGGTATTCTTATATCGTAGCAGTAAGCTTCCGCTATAAATTTTTTCTCTTCAAGTTCTCTCCAAGGCATATCGAATTTTTTAGGACCAATTAAACAAAAAACATCTTTTTCGAGTCCATCTTCTCTTATAAGAGTCGCCGTAAGTCCGAGTCTTCGCATACTTTGTATTTCGCTTGTGAGTTTTATTATCGGAGCGGGAAGCAAATGAACTTCGTCATATATTACAAGCCCCCAATTCTTACGAAAAAATATTTCAAAATGCACGAAAGGAGATTCTTTATTTTTTCTGTAAGTTAATATTTTATAAGTAGCGATAGTTATCGGTTTTATTTCTTTATTTAATCCGTTATATTCTCCTATATCTTCGGGAGGAATATCGGTTTTATCGAGTATTTCCTCTCTCCATTGTCTACAAGCTGTCACTCCCGTCACTATTATAAGGGTTTTATTTTGTATTCTATGCATAATATCCAAACCAACGATGGTTTTACCCGTTCCGCATGGCAAAGATATGACTCCAGCGCCGCCTTCCGGTTTGCCGTTTGCATAAAAAGCGTCCGCAGAATTTTTCTGATAATCCCTTAAAACAAAATTCTCTCCGCTCGAAATCAATTTTTCTCTCAAATTAAAACGATATTCTTCGCCCTCTTTATATCCCGCCAAATCCTGCACGGGATAACCGATATTTATTAGAGCAAGTTTTATATGTCCTCTATAAATCGGGTCTATCTCTATTTTATTATCATCTATTTCTTTTTTTATATATTTTACAACGGCTTTATAATGTAAAATTTCGTCTATAATATCTCTATCGTCGCTTATCAAATAATATTTTTCATCTTCTTTTATTATTTTTACTTTTCCATATTTTTCTATACTCGTTTTTATTTGCTTGATTATATTTTTTGGTATTTCATAAGAAGTATATTTTTTCAGAAAATCTATAATAGACTGCGAAGTATAATTCAAACTCGCCGCATTCCATAAAGACACCAAAGTAATTCTGTAAGTGTGTATATATTCGGGACTTTTAAGAAGCTCGGCAAAAACAAGCATAAAATTTCTTATTTCTTCAAAATCCCTAGCGCTTACATCCAAAAGAATAGTGCCGTCTCCCTGAACTATTAGAGGCGCATCTTTATTCAAATTTATTTCCTTAATTAAAAAATTATTTAAATCAAATTATTTAAACATAAAAAATTACAAATTATTAATAAATATTATTTTCTATAAGATTTATGGTTTCTGAAAATATATTTAAATACTGATTATTAGTATTATTATTCATCCAATTTCTTAAAACATTTATCGATTTTATTTTATCGTTTTGCTTTCTATAAACATCCGACAAAGTTAAAGTCGCCTGCGGATTCAAATAACTATTCGGATAAGCTTTGACAAAATTCTCCAAAGTGTTAACCGCTTCCGTATAATTCGTTAATTCGATTTGAGAGTTTGCCAAATTATAAATGGCGCTTTCTTGCAAATAAAAACCTCTTTTGCCCGCGACTTCCTTATAATATTTCTGCGCTTCAGAATAATTGCCTAAATCATAATAAATCGAACCTAAAGAATAAGCCGCTCTTAATTTCAAAGTTTCACCTTTCGCTTCTCTGTAAACTTTTTGAAATCTTGTAGTTATTTCCACCACAATGGCAGGCTCGGTAAGTTGTTCTTGCGATATTTGACTGTAAAATGCAAATGCCGTTTCGAATTCGGAATTAATCGTTTTATCCTGCTTTTCAATATTCATTTGGTAAATTAAAATTCCTGCGGTTATAACTATAATCAAAACGAACGCCGATATAATTATCATTCTATTATTGTAGATAAATGTAAAAACCAATTCGGCATTCTTTTGAAATTTTGAAATTTTGTCAGACATATAATCCCCTCTTAAATAAATATTTATAAATATTTTAATGTTTTATTATATTTGTTAAATAAAAAAAATCAAGGGTTTATAAATTATTCGTTATTTTTATCGCAAAATGCTGACAGTCATTATAGAAGCGTATTAAAAAATAATAAACAAAGTAGTTAAAATAATTTCTTGACAAACTCTCAATATATTAGTTTAATTGATAAAATAATAATAGTTATTAAATTATAATTTGAGGATTACTATATGCAGAAAGGTATAATAACAATAAAAGAGTTATTAGAGATTAAAAATTTTGAAATTCCAAATTATCAGCGACCTTATAAGTTGAAAATAAAAAATGTTAATCAGCTTATTGATGATATTTTATTTCATAAGGATAAAAAAGGTTATCGTTTAGGAACTCTTGTTTTGCATGATGATAAAACGAATTTAAATATAGTTGACGGGCAACAACGAGTAATTACAATTTTTTTATTAGCTATTGCTTTAAATAGGTCTGAAAAATTAAATAATAAAATTAATTTTTTAAATCATAATATACTTAAGATACCTGATAATATAATTTCTAAAAATAATATTAAAGCCAACTATAATGTAATAGAAAAACGCATAGAAGAATTTGATAATTCTGATATTGATTTCTTTCTAACTAAATGCGAATTAGTAAAAGTTGTGATTGACAATGTGCAAGAAGCTTTTCAATTTTTTGATTCTCAAAATGCTAGAGGTAAGGAACTTGAACCTCATGATTTGCTTAAGGCTTTTCATTTAAGAGAGATGAATAATTTTTCCACCGAAGATGAAAGGATTAAAATTGTAGAAGAGTGGGAAAATTTAGAAAGTAAAGAATTATCTAATTTATTTTCTGATTATCTTTTTAAAATAAAAAATTGGAGCAAAGGCAGTTCGGCATATTATTTTACTAAAAATGATATAGACATTTTTAAAGGAGTAAATTTAGAAACTCAAAACTACCCTTTTATGAAACAATTACAAATTAATAATTATTATGTGAATAAGCAAAATGAAGCAGAAAGAGTTAATAATTTCTATTTTGATTATCCTTTTCAAATTGACCAAATAATTATTAACGGTAAAAGATTTTTTGAAATGATTATTCATTACAATAATTTAAAAAGATATGTTAAAAATAGTGAAAATAATGGTATTAAAAAAGATATTGAATGTGATATTTTAGATACTCTTGATACATATGAAGGACACAATAGGATAGGCGATAAGTATGTTCGTAATTTATTTAATTGCGCTTTGGTTTATTATATTGATAAATTTGGTAGAATTGATTTAGACAAAGCCATAAAGAAGTTATTTATTTGGGCATATACTTTGCGTTTAAAACAATATTCAGTAAAATTAGTTTCAGTTGATAACTATGCTAAAGATGAGAAATCGGTTTTTAGAAAACTTTATTATTCTATTAACCATAAAGAAATATTAAATTTGAATTTAAATTCAATTAAAGAAGAGGAAATTAAGGCTTCTAAAATAGAAGAACTTAAAAAATTTATTTAAGGAGTTAAAATACTATGCACAGCGATGAAAAATTACAATTATATAATATTAAAGAATTGTTAAATAATAAATATGTTATTCCTATATATCAGCGTAACTTTGCTTGGAGCGAAGGAGAGATTAGGCAATTAATTTTAGATATAGCTGATGCTAGTGAAAATACTGATAACTATTACATAGGAACTTTAATTACTTATGATAGAGGCGGTTTATTTGAAATAATAGATGGACAACAGCGCTTAACTACTTTATCTATTTTATTAAGTCTTATAAAAAATGAGTTTAAAGATTATTTTTCTGAAGATTTAAAAAATTATATTTCTGAATCTAAAAAATCTGAATCTGAAAAATTAAAATTAAATTTAACATTTGATAGCCGTAAAAATTCTACAGAAACATTAAAAGCTCTTTACAATAACCCTGATAAAGTAACAGATAATAAATATTCAGATTCAATTATTGAAGGTTATGCTATTTGTAAAAATGTATTATCAGAAAAATTAGAAGAAAAATTTAAAAACAGCGAAACTAAATTTTTTGATTATTTATTTAATAATATAAAGATATTACAAGTTTTGGTATTGGAAGATACTGATTTGAACCATTATTTTGAAATAATGAATAGCCGAGGTGAACAATTAGAAATGCATGAAATTCTTAAAGCCCGTTTATTAGAAAAGCTCTGTGATAACGACAAATATATATTTAACTTAATTTGGGAAGCTTGCAGTAATATGGAGCGTTATATTCAATTTGGTTTTAAAAAGGATTTGAGAAATAATATTTTTGGCAAAGATTGGAATAGTTTAATAAACGAGGAAGAACTATATAAACTATTAGATAATTATAAAGATAATAGTTTTAATATTGATAATAAAATAGAAATTACAGATATTATTGATAAAAATGAAAATACTGATACTACTACTAATAATAATAATAAAGATACTGATGAACAAGAACGATTTAATAGTATTATAAATTTTTCAAATTTCTTGTTGCATGTTTTAAAAATTCAAGAGACTAATAAAGATATACCTTTAGATGATAAAAGATTATTAGAAACATTCGATAAATTTTTAAATGAAGAAGATGAGGAAAAATTAAAAGAATTCATTAAATCTTTTGGTTATAATTTGTTAAAAATAAAATTCCTTTTTGATAAATACATTATTAAAAGAGAACTTAAATCTGATAATTGGAGTTTAAAACAATTAAAATTATCTGAAGAAAAATCAAATTATAAAGATAGTTTTTCTAAAAATGATAGCGATGATGAAAATGATACAGATATTAATAAAAAAATATTAATGCTTTTGTCTATGTTTCATACTTCTTATCCAACATTAGTTTATAAAAATTGGTTAAACGATGTTTTAAAATATCTATATAATGAAGAAAATATAGATGCAAAAAATTATCAAAATGAACTTAAAAAATTAGCAAAAGAAAGATATAATAAAATAAATGAAAACGGTGAAAATATATTAAATAAAGGCACAAGTATTTCTCATTTTATTTTTAACTATCTTGATTATTTATTATGGGAAGATGATTGTTATAAAAAATACATAAATGGTAATGATAATATATTACAAAAAATAAAAAACTTTAAATTCACTTTCAGAAGCTCCGTCGAACATTATTATCCACAGCATCCATTAAGCGGGAAAACTTTAGATAAGGAAATATTAGATAATTTTGGTAATCTTTGTTTAATTAGTAGAAGTAAAAATTCAAAATTAAGTAACAACCTACCAATAGCTAAAAAAGAACATTATCTTAATAGAGATATTGATAGTATTAAACAAGCTATTATGATGTCATACGATGAGTGGGGAAAAGAAAAAATAATGGAGCATGGCGAAGAAATGAAAAAATTACTTAATCCGTAATAATATATAATTATCCATTATTATAAAATATTAATAATTAGGAGCTTTTGAAGTTATCTTTACATCATGCACATGACTTTCTGCCAAACCTTGATTGGTTATTTTTACGAACTCCGCTTTTTCTTGAAGTTCGTTTATAGTTTTGGCGCCAACATAACCCATTCCCGCTCGAACTCCTCCTATAATCTGATAAACAACATCGGCGACATGTCCTTTATATTCCGTCACGCCCTCTATTCCTTCGGGAACGAATTTAGATTTATTTACAACTTCGCTTTGAAAATATCTGTCTTTACTTCCTTGAATCATAGCGCCGACAGAACCCATCCCTCTATAAGGCTTATATTTTTTTCCGTCTATTATTATCACATCGCCCGGAGCTTCGTAAGTCGAAGAAAAAAGTCCTCCAGCCATTATTGCATCCGCTCCGATTGCGAAAGCTTTAACTATATCTCCCGAATATTTTATTCCTCCATCCGCTATAGAACCGATATTATTTTTTTTAGCAATTTCCGAAGCGTCCGATATCGCCGTAAGTTGAGGAACACCGACTCCCGCTATTATTCTAGTCGTGCATATAGAACCTGCTCCTATTCCTATTTTTATCGCGTCAACTCCCGCGTCTATTAACGCTTTAGCGCCGTCCGAAGTTGCGATATTTCCCGCGATTAAATCGATATTAGAATATAATTTTTTTATTTCTTTTATCGCTTTCAAAACATTTTGAGAATGTCCATGAGCCGTGTCGATAACTATTATATCCGCTCCCGCTTCGATAAGTTTTTCTATTCTTTCATATCTGTCTTCCGAAATTCCTACGGCGGCCGCTGCCAATAATTTTCCTTTTTCATCCACGCTTGGTTTAGCCACAGATGATACTTTTGAGTTTATATCTTCTATTTCGTTAAAATTTTTTACTATTTCAACTTCTTTAGCTTGAGCTTCCAAAGACATGTTTTTATGTATAACTCCGAGTCCTCCGCATAACGCCATAGCTATCGCCATTTTATGTTCGGTTATCGTATCCATAGGCGAGCTGATTAAAGGAATTTTTAAAGTTATTCTTTTCGTTAATTTTCTCTCTAAATTTACATCTTTCGGCAAAATATCCGATTCTTTTGGAACTAATAAAACATCGTCAAAAGTTAACGCTTCCCTGATTTTCATAATATATCCTTTTTAGCAGTGGTAGATTAATAGAGTATTATATCATAATTTCAATATAAATAAAATACTTGACATATATAATCTTTTATATAAATTAAATAATAATTAAAAATTTAATTGAAATATATTTTATAATCTCAAAACTTTGACAAACATGTAATTTTTGTTATAATATTTTTATGAA